>DATMSN010000521.1:0-20196 GCA_035565375.1 Duganella sp.
CTGGTGGTGCCGACCGCCACCACGTCGCGGCCGGCGGCGCGGGTCACGCGCACCGCGTCCACGGTCTCCTGCGGCATGGTGTACCACTCGGTGTGCATCTTGTGCTCGGACAGCACCTCGGCGCGCACCGGCTGGAAGGTGCCGGCGCCCACATGCAAGGTCACATAGGCGAAATTGACGCCCCTGGCCTTGAGCTCGGCGAGCAGCTTCTCGTCGAAATGCAGGCCGGCGGTCGGCGCGGCGACCGCGCCCGGCACCTTGTTGAACACGGTCTGATAACGCGTCTCGTCGAAGGAATCGGCATCGTGCTCGATGTACGGCGGCAACGGCAGACGGCCGTGGGCCTCGATCAGCTCGAACACGTCGGCGTCGAAATG
Organism: Duganella sp.; assembly: GCA_035565375.1. Taxonomy (GTDB): domain Bacteria; phylum Pseudomonadota; class Gammaproteobacteria; order Burkholderiales; family Burkholderiaceae_D; genus Rugamonas. The sequence continues at coordinate 378 of DATMSN010000521.1, forward strand.
CAGCGTGAAGAACTCGCCGGCGCGCTCGCCGACGGTGACGTCGAAGGCGTCGGCCAGGCGGATCTTGACGCCCGGGCCGGGCGACTTGGAAGCGCGCACCTGGGCCAGCACGGTGCGGTTGTCGAGCACGCGCTCGACCAGCGCCTCGATCTTGCCGCCGCTTTCCTTGACGCCGAAGAAACGCGCCTTCAGCACGCGGGTATCGTTCATCACCAGCAGGTCGCCGGCCCGCAGCAGGCCGACGATATCGGCGAACCGGCGGTCGACGATCTGCGCGCCGTCCAGCTGCAGCAGGCGGGAGGCGCTGCGGTCCGGCAGCGGGAATTGCGCAATACGTTCTTGCGGCAGGTTAAAATCGAAATCGGAAAGCGAGTACATTTTGCGCACTTCTGGAAACTGTTGAAGAAAATCGGGCACGCCACGATTGCGTGGGTAGCCTTACAATACCGGCGTCGCCGCCATTGATTTGTCACGGGCAACCCTCTATTTTACGCTAGTGCCCGAAAACCGCCCGAATATGCCTGTGATTCCGTCAAAACCCGCCGCAAAACCCGCCAGGAAGACCGTCAGCCCGGAAGCCAAGCTGGCCAAGCTCGGCCTGCACACGGACATGGACCTGGTGCTGCACCTGCCGATGCGCTACGAGGACGAAACCCAGGTCATCACCATCGAGGAAGCGCGGCTGCACGGCGGCGACACCTCGCAGGTCGAGGGCGTGGTGGTCAAGAACGAAATCACCTACAAGCCGCGGCGCCAGCTGCTGGTGCACATCGCCGATGAAACGGGCGACCTGCAACTGCGCTTCATGAACTTCTACGGCAGCCAGGTCAAGCAACTGGCCGAAGGCACGCGGGTGCGCGCGCGCGGCGAGCTCAAACACGGCTTCTTCGGCGCCGAGATGGTGCACCCGGCATATAAAGTCATCAACGAGGGCGCGCCGCTGCCTACCTCGCTGACGCCGGTCTACCCGTCGGGCGAAGGGCTGTCGCAGCCGATCCTGCGGCGCGCCATCGGCGACGCCATGAAGCGGGTCGACTGGACCGACACGCTGCCGGCCGAGCTGCGCGCCGAGATGCGGCTGTCGGATTTCGAACCGGCGGTCAGGCTGCTGCACTACCCGCCGCAGGAAGTGGACGAACACGCGCTGGCCGACCGCTCGCATCCGGCATGGACGCGGGTCAAGTTCGACGAACTGCTGGCGCAGCAGCTGTCGCTGAAACGCGCGCAGCGGGCGCGCCGCTCCAAGGGCGCCGCCGCGCTGAAGGTGGTCGGCGCGTTGTCCGCGCGCTTCCAGGCGGCGTTGCCGTTCAAGCTGACGGGCGCGCAGCAGCGCGTGCTCGATGAAATCCGCGCCGACTTGCGCCACCCGTACCCGATGCAGCGGCTGTTGCAGGGCGACGTAGGCAGCGGCAAGACGGTGGTCTCCGCGCTGGCGGCGGCGCAGGCGATCGACAGCGGCTTCCAGGCCGCGCTGATGGCGCCGACCGAAATCCTCGCCGACCAGCACTTCCGCAAGATCGCCGCGTGGATGGAACCGCTGGGCGTCAAGGTCGCGTGGCTGACGGGCAGCCTGAAGAAAAAGGACAAGCTGGCGGCCTATGAGCAGATCGAATCGGGCGGGGCGCAACTGGTGATCGGCACGCACGCGCTGATCCAGGAGGCGGTGGTCTTCGCCAACCTGGGGCTGGTGATCGTCGACGAGCAGCACCGTTTCGGCGTCGGCCAGCGGCTGACGTTGCGCAACAAGGGCAACGAGGGTGCGATCCCGCACCAGCTGATGATGTCGGCCACGCCGATCCCGCGCACGTTGGCGATGACCTACTACGCCGACCTGGAAGTATCGGTCATCGACGAACTGCCGCCGGGGCGCAGCCCGATCGTCACGCGCGCGATCGACCAGAACCGGCGCGACGAAGTGATCGAGCGGGTGCACGCGGCGGCGCTGGAGGGCCGGCAGATTTACTGGGTCTGCCCGTTGATCGAGGAATCGGAGGCGTTGCAGCTGCAAACGGCGACCGACACGCACGCGCTGCTGGCCGAGGCGCTGCCGGATCTGAGCGTGGGTCTGGTGCACGGGCGCCTGAAGCCGGCGGAGAAGCAGGCGGTGATGGACGCCTTCATCGCCAACGAAATGCAGGTACTGGTGGCGACGACGGTGATCGAGGTGGGTGTCGACGTGCCGAACGCCTCGCTGATGGTGATCGAGCACGCGGAGCGATTCGGGCTGTCGCAGCTGCACCAGCTGCGCGGGCGCGTGGGGCGGGGCTCGGCGGCCAGCGTCTGTTTGCTGCTGTATCAAAGCCCGCTGGGCGGCGTGGCCAAGCAGCGCTTGATGACGATGCGCGAGACGACGGACGGCTTCGAGATCGCGCGGCGCGACCTGGAGATCCGCGGGCCGGGAGAATTCCTGGGTGCGCGCCAATCGGGGCAAGCGATGCTACGGTTCGCGGATCTGGAGACGGATGGCTGGCTGGTGGACCAGGCGCGCGATGTCGCGCACGACCTGCTGCACGCCGACAGCGCCGAAAAGGCCGCCACGGTGGAAGCCCACCTGGCTCGCTGGCTGGGCGGCCGCGAAGAATTCCTCAAAGTCTAAGCCCGGAAACTCCGGGAAACTCCGGGGTCAGGTCCACCATTTCTACACGGCCTCGGCTTTCCCGGCGTCGTGGAGGCACGCGGGGAAACACGTAGGGCGGATTAGCGTAGCGTAATCGGCCATGGTTGCGCCGTCGGCGGCTCGAAGATGGCGGATTACGGCGTGCCGCCTAATCCGCCCTACGTGTCTCCGCGAGTATCAAACGCACGGGTCAAAAGCACATGTAGAAGCGGTTCGCCAGGTCGACCACGAACTCCGGCCGCAGGTAGGCCATGAACACCAGCGCCACCACCACAACCGCCACGACCCGGAGCGCCCACGTTTTCATCGCTACGCCACCTTCAACACGCTGCGCACCACCGGCCGCTCGTTGATCGGCAGATTGACCAGCCCCGCCATCACCCCCAGCGCGATTGAAATGCCCCAGACGATGTCGTAGCTGCCCTGCCTGGCGAACAGGAAGCCGCCCATCCACACACCAAGGAAGCTGCCCACCTGGTGCGAGAAGAACACCACCCCGGCCAGCATCGACATGTGCTTGACGCCGAAGATGCCGGCGATGATGCCGTTCGTCAGCGGCACCGTCGACAGCCAGATCAACCCCATCGCGGCGGCGAAGACGTACACCGAGAACGGCGTCAATGGCGCCAGCAGGAACAGCGAGATCACGATCGAGCGCGTGAAGTAGATCGACGACAGCAGGTAGCGCTTCGGCAGCCGCCCACCCAGCTTGCCCGCGTAGTAGGAACCGACGATATTGAACAGGCCAATCAGCGCCAGCGCCATCACCGGGACGCTCGCATCGCCGATGCCCTTGTCCTTCAAATAGGCCGGCAGGTGCACGCCGATGAAAACCACCTGGAAGCCGCAGACGAAGTAGCCCGCCACCAGAAACAGGAAGGAGCGGTTGCCGAGCGCCTCGCTCATCGCCTCGCGGATGCTTTGCTGCGGGCCGTCGCCATGTTCGACCGCCGGCTCGCGCAGATAGAAGGTCATAGGTATCATCAACAGGAGCACCAGCGCGGACAGCACATAGAAGGCGTTTTGCCAGCCGACCGCGGAGATCAACTGCTGCTCGACCGGCATCATGAGGAACTGGCCGAACGAGCTGGCGGCGCCGGAGATGCCGAAGGCCCAAGAGCGCTTCTCGGCCGGCGCGACGCGGCCGATGATGCCGCTGACCGCGCCGAACGCGGTGCAGGAGAGGCCTAGGCCGATCAGTACCCCGGTACCGATGACGAACATCGCGGGATCGGTCACCACCGCCATCCAGATCAAGCCCGCCGCGTAGCTGAGCGCGCCCACCAACACCACGCGCATCGTGCCGAAACGGTCCGCCGCCATGCCGGCAAACGGGCCGAAGGCGCCCCACATCAGGTTCTGCAAAGCCTGCGCCAGCGAATAGGTTTCGCGCGTCCAGCCGTTGGCCTGGGAGATCGGCTGCATCCAGAAGCCGAAGCCGTGGCGCACGCCCATCGCCAGCGTCAGGACGACGCCGGTGGCTAACAACACGGTTTTGAGTGAAGGCGTGCGGGTGGCGACGAACATGATTTTCCCTGGTTATCGAAACGGCATCTGTCGATTCTACCCAGTTCCGGCCACCCGCGCTTGAACCGGTTTATTCGTCGGCGCCGTAGCGCAAGCCGATTTGCGAACGGATCTCGTCGAGCGTGCCCATGATGTTGAGCGTTTCCGCGTGCGGCATGACCGGGCTTTCGATCAAACCGGCGCGGATGCAGCGCCCCACTTCCTGCGCCTCGTGGGTGTAGCCGTTGCCGCTGCGGGCGATGGTCATCGTGCGCTCGCTGCGCGAGGCGCCGTCGACCAGCGTGACGGTGATGGTTTCGGTGTTGTGGAAACGGTCGCTCAACCGCACGAAGCCCTTGGTGCCGGAGATCGTCAGCTCGGTCGGCGTGCGCGAACGCAGGCTGCACGCGCAGGCCGATACGCCGCCGCCTTCGTGAGTGAGCGTGAACGCGGTCTGCATGTCGACGCCGGTGGGCGCCATCTCGGCCTGCGCCTTCACGCCGGTGACGGCGCCGAGGAAGAACGACGACATCGACAGCGGATAGATGCCCAGGTCCAGCAGCGCGCCGCCGCCCAGCTCCGGGTTGAACAGGCGATGCTCCGGCCCGGCGTCGGACGTGAAGCCGAAATCGGCGGTGACGTGCGCCGGCTTGCCGATCTCGCCGCTGTCGACGATGCGCTTGGCCTCGACCACGGCCGGCATGAAGCGGGTCCACATCGCCTCCATGACGAACAGGTTTTTCTCGCGCGCGAGAGCGATGATGTCCTCGGCCTGGCGGCGGTTCATCGTGAACGACTTCTCCACCAGCACCGCCTTGCCGCCGTTGAGGCACATCAGCGCGTTCTCGTGGTGCATCGGGTGCGGGGTGCCGATATAGATGACATCGACCTCGGGATCGTCGGCCAGCGCCTGGTAGCTGCCGTGGAAACGCTCGGCGCCGAACTCGGCGCCGAATTTGGTAGCGCTATCTACGGAGCGCGAACCAATCGCCGCCAGTTTTGCGCCCGGCGTGTCCTGCAAAGCGGTGGCGAAGGCCTTGGCGATTTTGCCCGTTCCGAGTATGCCCCAGCGAATTACCTGCGTCATGGCGTGATCTTTCTGCCGCGTCGGCGGCGATGTAAGTGATGTCGAGATGTTATTTTACTGCGACTGGCCGTTTGGGGCGGAACACCGTTGCATCGGCGTAGAAGGCGTCGTCCTGGCCTGGCCACCATCCGGGCACGCCCAGCGCCTGCATCGGCGTGAAATCGGCGGTGCTCAGACCATTGTCGGCCAGGTCCCGCGCCACCTTCCGGTCCAGCCATGCGCGTCGGGCGTCGTGCCCCACCGCGAAGAAATCGTCGTCCGCCACCACCACGCGGGTATGGGCGGTGATCGCCTTGCGGGGTGCAACCAGCTTCTCCATCAGCGCGTGGCCGAACAGCCAGACCTGCGCGTCGGGTCCGAAGCTGGCGCGCTGGCCGACGAAGGCGTCGTGCCAGCGATGGTCGCGCAGCGCCTCGGTCAGACGATGGCCGCTGTCGCAGTCGCGCACCACCAGCAGCGCGGCGTTCTCGTCGAAGATGGTGGCGGCGTCGCGCGCCGGGCCGCGCGATTTGCCGACGCCGTCCTGCGCGATCTGCGCCGCCTGCAGGGCGTTCAGTTGAACTTTGATCGCCGGGAAGCTAAGCCATACCAGGCCGTTGAAGAAGTCGTGCAGGTTGTCGCGCGTCGGCACGCCGCCGGTGGCGCCGATGAAGGCTTCGTACGCGGTGCCGTCGGGCAGCGCCTCCTGCGGCACGAAGGACAGCGGCAAGCCAAGATGATTGCGCAGGCCCAGTGCCGCCGCCTGCGCGCTGAACGCGTCCCTGAAATGGACGTCGCCGGTCAGCTTTTCGGCCGCGCCGCGTACCGATTCGTACCAGGGGCGCGACCAGTCTATCGATTGCGGCACTGCTTATACCATTTTCCAGTTGATGGTTTCACCGGCGTTGAGCGGCACCACCTGCTGGTCCGCCAGCGGCAGCGTCTCGGGCAGCGTCCACTGCTCGCGCTTGAGCGTGATGGTGTCGGTGTTGCGCGGCAGGTTGTAGAAGGCCGGGCCGTTGAAGCTGGCGAAGGCTTCCAGCTTGTCCAGCGCGCCGGCGCGTTCGAACGCTTCCGCGTACAGCTCCATCGCGTGCAGCGCGGTGTAGCAGCCGGCGCAGCCGCAGGCCGCTTCCTTGGCGCCTTGCGCATGCGGGGCAGAGTCGGTGCCGAGGAAGAAGCGTTCATCGCCGCTGGTGGCGGCGGTGACCAGCGCCAGGCGGTGTTCTTCGCGCTTGAGCACCGGCAGGCAGTAGTAGTGCGGGCGGATGCCGCCCTTGAAGATGTCGTTACGGTTGTACAGCAGGTGATGCGCGGTGATGGTCGCGGCGATCGGGCCTTCGGCTTCCGCCACGTATTGGGCGGCGTGCTTGGTGGTGATGTGTTCGAAAACGATGTTCAGCGCCGGGAAGTCGCGGCGCAGCGGGCGCATGACGCGCTCGATGAAGACGGCCTCGCGGTCGAACAGGTCGATATCCTGGTCGGTGACTTCGCCGTGGACCAGGAACGGCATGCCGACTTCCTGCATCATCTCCAGCGTTTTGTAGCAGTTCGACAGGTCGGTGACGCCGGCGTCGGAATTGGTGGTGGCGCCGGCCGGGTACAGTTTGACCGCGTGCACGATGCCGCTCTCCTGCGCGCGCAGGATTTCGTCGGGCGGCGTGTTGTTGGTCAGGTAGAGCGTCATCAGCGGCTCGAACCGGGACGCCGGACCGTTCATACCAGGAGGCAGCGCGGCCATGATGCGATCGCGGTAGGCGACGGCGGCGGCGGTGGTGGTGACCGGCGGTTTCAGATTCGGCATCACGATGGCGCGGCCGAACTGGCGGGCGCTGTGCGGCAGCACGCTGGCCAGCGTGGCGCCGTCGCGCAGATGCAAGTGCCAGTCGTCCGGGCGGGCGATGGTGATGCTGTCGGGGGTGTTTTCGAAGTCGGACATGGCTGCGGGCTTTCTGGCTATCAAAGTGCGGATAGCGCCATTTTACCCTTTTGCGCTGGCCGCTTGACAGCTCGTACGTTAAAGCGTACGTTTTGAACTCCCTCGATACCGCATCCATCCGGAGCAGACATGGACACCATCTCGGCAAGCGACGCACGTTCACGACTCTATAATCTCATTGACGAGACGGCCGCCAGCCACACGCCGGTGACGATCACCGGCAAGCGCAATAATGCCGTGTTGATCTCCGCCGAAGACTGGTCCGCCATACAGGAAACACTCTATCTTTTGTCCATCCCGGGAATGCGGGAATCCATCCGGGCGGGCATGGCTGAGCCCCTCTCCGACGGGGCTAAGGAACTGGACTGGTGAGCTGGCAACTGGTGTACACGCGCCAGGCACAAAAAGATGCGAAGAAATTGGCGGCAGCTGGCTTGCAAAAACAAGCGAAGGCGCTGCTTGACCTACTGGCAAAAGACCCTTTCGGCAAACCGCCACCATTTGAAAAACTGGTCGGCGACCTTGCCGGCGCTTACTCGCGCCGCATCAATATCCAACATCGATTGATTTACGAAGTCCTCCCGGATCAGCGCACGGTGCACATTTTACGTATGTGGTCGCACTATGAATAGCCCTGCCCAGGCGCCGGAAGGTTGGGAGGTTGGGGTCAAGTCTAACATTCCGACACGACCCCATCTGCTGCCAATAACAGCTCAGGCTAGAAATGACATTTTGTCATCACATTAGTGATCAGGCCGTGTCCGAATGTTAGACTTGACCCCGTAGTTTTAGTGATCAGGCCGTGTCCGAATGTTAGACTTGACCCCGTAGTTCTAGAACCGGATCACCGTCTTTCCGGCGCCGTGGCCTTGCTTGTTGCGCTCGATGGCATCGCTGGCCTGCTCCGCCGTCACCACTTCGTCGATCACCACGGTCAGGTCGCCGGCGGCGATTTTGCCTGCTATGTCGGCCAACTGGCCACCGTCCGACCGCATCCTGAACCAGCCGCCACGCCGCCCCTCCGACATTTGGGCCGCGATATCCGGCGCCGCCGTGGTGAAAATGCGGCCCTTCGGCGACAGCACCTGCCAGGAGCGGGCCAAGGTCTCGCCTCCCACCAGATCCAGCACCAGATCGACATTTTTAGCTACCTCCTCGAAGCGGACGGCCTGATAGTCGATCACCTCGTCGGCGCCAAGGCGGCGCAGCAGGTCCGCATGCAGGCCGCGCGCGGTGACCAGCACACGAGCGCCGGCCTGCTTCGCGAACTGAACGGCGAAGCTGCCGATGGCACCGGCGCCACCGTGAATCAGCACCGTCTCCCCGTGTTCAAGCTGCCCCGCTTCGAACAGCAACTGCCAGGCCGTCAGCGATGCGACCGGGATGGCGGCGGCGGTCACGTCGTCGACGGTCGCCGGAATCCGCGCCAGCTTGGCGGCACCGATCACCACGTGACCGGCATACGACCCCAACGCGCCCAGCGCGCCGTGCACGCGGTCGCCGGCCGCGTAACCTTCAACGCCCACGCCAACCGCGACCACTTCGCCCGCCAGCTCGATGCCCAGTGTGGCCGGCAACGGCAACGGAAACGCATCCTGCACCAATCCGTCGCGAATTTTCCAATCGAGACCGTTGACGCCGGCGGCGGCCACGCGCACCAGCACCTCCCCTTCGCCGGGCTGCGGCACCGGCGCCTCGTCCCACCGCAAAACGTCCGCGCCACCATATGCGTGGATGCGCAGCGCGCGATTGGCGCGTTCATCGTCGAGCGCCGGATAGTCGATATACCCCGCCGGGCCCGGGACGTAGAACAGCGCGGGATTCGGCGTATTGAGCGGCGCGTGCAGTTCAAAGCGGCGCGGCAGATCCGGATTGGCCAGGAAGGAGCTGCCGTACACCACCGCGTCGGCTTCGCCGGCGGCAAGGCGCTGCTCGCCGGACTCGCGGCTCTGGCCACCACCCAGCAGATAGACGCCGCCGAACAACGGCCGCAACGCGCCGTGGTAATCGTAGCTCGCCTTGAACAGCGCCACGTGCAGATACGCCAGCTTTAACGGCGCCAGTTGGCCCACCAGATAGGTATAGGTCTCGACCGGGTTCTCGTCGACGATGTCGTTAAAACCCATCTCGGGCGAGATCTTGATGCCGACGCGATCGGCGCCCGCCTCCGCGATCATCGCTTGCAGCACTTCCAGGATGAAGCGCGCGCGGTTTGGTACCGAGCCGCCGTATTGGTCCGTGCGCTGGTTGGTGCCGGATGCCAGGAACTGCTCCGGCAGGTAGCCGGACGCCGCGTGCAGCTCGACGCCATCGAAGCCCGCCTCCAGCGCGCGGCGCGTCGCCAGGCGGTATTCGGCCACCACGCCCGCCACTTCCGCCGTCTCCAACGCGCGCGGCGTGACGAAATCGGCCATGCCGGACATCGTGTACGCCTGGCCGGCCGCCTTGATCGCCGATGGCGCCACAGGCAACGCGCCTTGCGGCAGCATCGACGGGTGCGAGATGCGGCCGGTATGCATCAGCTGCAGGAAGATGCGCCCGCCCTTGGCGTGGACCGCATCGGTCACGCGCTTCCAGGCCGCCACTTGGGCGTCGCTGTAGATGCCGGGCGTGGCCACGTAGCCTTTGCCCATCGCGCTCGGGAAGGTGCCTTCGGTGATGATCAGGCCAGCGCTGGAACGCTGGCGATAGTAGGTGACGGCGAGTTCGGACTGGACGCCGTCGGCGTCGTTGGCGCGCGAGCGCGTCATCGGTGCCATGATCATGCGGTTGCGGAGGTCGTACGGGCCGACTTTGACGGCGGTGGAGAGCTGGTTCATTTTGGGTTCCTTGGGAAGTGGATGACAGTGAAGCCATCATCCATTGTTTCCACCCATGGATAAATAGCTTAAAATGAAATCACTGATCCACCCATGGAGCAATCAATGACACTGCTGGCGAGTATGGAGTTGTTTGTGGCGGTGGCGAACGCCAAGGGCTTCCGGCGCGCGGCCGAACAGCTGGACATGCCCAATTCGACGCTTTCGCGCCGCATCTCCGACCTGGAAAAGGAAATCGGCGTGCGCCTGTTCCACCGCTCGACCCGCAAGGTGGAATTGACGGAAGCGGGCCAGGCGTACTTCCGCCGCTGCGAAGGCATCGTCGCCGAGGCGCGTATCGCGCACGAATCGCTGATGGAGCTGGCCGAGCGCCCCAGCGGCATGCTGCGGGTATCGATGCCGGTCGACCTGGCGATCACCTATCTGGCGCCGGCGATCAAGCGCTTCGGCGAACTGTATCCGCTAATCGATTTCGAAATGGATCTGACCCCGCGCCGGGTCGACCTGGTGACGGACGGTTTCGACTGCGCGATCCGCATCGGCACGCCGCCCCCGACGCCGTCCACCTTGATCCCCAGACAAATCGGCCTGCTGCCGCGCTATCTATTCGCGGCGCCCGAGTACCTGCGCGACGCGCCGGCGCTGCGGCACCCGACCGACCTCGCGCACCACCAATGCGTGATCCAGGCGGCGTCCGGGAGGCAAGCGCGATGGGCGCTCACGTCGGGAAAGCAAACCGTCACGGCCGACGTCTCCGGCCGCTACTGCGCCAACAACGTCAGCATGTGCCGCACCCTGGCGACGCTCGGTCTCGGCATCGCCATCTCGGCGGGTCCCGAGATGCGCGACGACGCCCTGCGCGGAACGTTGCAGCGCGTGCTGCCGGAATGGGACGTGTCGCCGGCGCCGGTCTATGCGATCATCGAGTCGCGGCTGATTCCCTCGCGCGTGCGCCTGTTCATCGACTTCATGCAGGCCAGCTTGAAGGGCTACTCAGCGCACGATCGCCACGCGCTTGTGTAGCTGCCGCGCGAGCCATGACAACAGACAGCACAGCACGAAGTAAACCAGCGCCACGAAGGTGTACATCTCCACCAGCCGGCCGTCGCGCTGGGCCACCTTGCTGGCCGCGCCGACGAAATCCGGCACCGACAGCACATACACCAGCGACACGTCCTGGAACAACACGATGGTCTGCGTCAGCAGCACCGGCAGCATGTTGCGGAAGGCCTGCGGCAGCACGATGCGTCCCATCGTCTGCCAGTAACTCAGGCCCAGCGCCTGCGCCGCCAGCACCTGCCCGCGCGGGATCGCCTGTATCCCGCCGCGCATGATCTCGCAGTAATACGCGGCCTGGAACAAGGTGAACGTGATCAGCGCCGACCAGAACGTGCCCACCTTGACCGGTTCCTGCGCGCCGATCACCCACGCCGCCATGTACGGCACCAGAAAGTAAAACCAGAAGATCACCAGCACCAGCGGCACCGCGCGGATCAGGTTGACGTAGGCGGCGGCCACCAGCGCCAGCGGCTTGAAGCTGGACATGCGCCCCAGCGCCAGCAAGGTGCCCAGCGCGACACCGCCCAGCATCGACAGCACCGTCAACTCCAGGGTGAACGCCATGCCGACCTGGAACAGGTAGACCCACGAGTTGGCGATGACGCTGAAGTCGAACTGGGCGAACATCAGCGCGCCCCCAGGGTGCCGGGCAGCGCCAGCCGATGCTCAAGCCAGCGCATGCCGGCGATCACCACCAGGTTGACCACCACATAAATGATCGTGGCGGCGGTGAAGGCCTCGAACACCTGGAAGGAAAACTCCTGGATCGCGCGGGCGCTGGCGGTCAGCTCCATCAGGCCGATGGTCAGCGCGACGGAACTGTTCTTGATGATGTTGAGGAATTCGCTGGTCAGCGGCGGCAGGATGATGCGCAGCGCCAGCGGCAGCAGCACGTAACGGTAGCTTTGCGGCAGATCGAGCCCCAGCGCCAGCGCCGCCAGCCTCTGGCCGCCGGACAGCGCTTCGATACCGGCCGTCACCTGCACCGCCACCCGCGCCGACGTGAAAAAGCCCAGGCACAGCACCGCCGTCACGAAGGGCCCGTGGGACATCGACTTGAGCCAGTCGCCGCCGGCCTTCGGCAGCAGCTCCGGCATCACGAAGAACCATAGGAACATCTGCACCAGCAAAGGCACGTTGCGAAACAGCTCGACGTAGCCCGTGCCCAGCATCCGCAGCCAGCGGTTAGGCAAGGTGCGCATGGCGCCCACCGCGAAGCCCAGCGCCAGCGCGATCATCCAGCCGGCCAGCGACGTCGCCATGGTCCAGGCCAGGCCGGAGAGCAGCGTGTGCCAGTAGGTCTGCACGCCGTCCGGCGACATCTCCCAGAAGATGTTCCAGTTCCATTGGTAGTTCATGGCGACGCGCCGCCGCTTACTTCTTGGCGTCCGTCTTCCGCGGTGCCGGCGCCGGTGTGACCGCGTACGCCGCCGGGTCGGCCGAATCGGTCGGCTTGGCGATGACCGCCTTGAGCGTCTCCGGCATCGGGAAATTCAGGTTGATGCCGCGCGGCGGAATGGGGCTCATGAACCACTTGTTGTACGTCTTGGCGAATTCCGGCGACTGGTAGAACTGCGTCAGCGCGGCGTCGACCACCGCCTTGAAGGCCGGATCGCCGCGCCGCATCATGATCCCGTACGGCTCGACCGACAACGGCTCCTGCGTGATCGCGTACTCGCCCGGATTGCGCGCGGTGGCGACCTGGCTGGCCAGCAGGATATCGTCATTGGCCTCGGCGGCGGCGCGGCCCGTTTCCAGCATCAGGAACGATTCGGGATGGTCCTTGCCGACGACGATGTTCATGCCCAGCTTGCGCTCGTTGTTCAGCGCCGTCATCTGCTTGAGGGTGGTGGTGCCGGCGGTGGCGACCAGGGTCTTGCCCTTCATGTCGGCCAGGCTGTGGATGTTGGACGCCTTCTTCGCCAGCAGCCGGTTGGAGATGACGAACATGGTCGGCGCGAACGCCACCTGCTTCTGCCGCTCGGCGTTGTTGGTGGTGGAGCCGCATTCGAGATCGATGGTGCCGTTGGCCATCAGCGGGATGCGGTTGGCGGCGGTGACGGGATTCATCACCACCTTCACGCCGGACATGCCCAGATGCTTCTCGATCGCCGCCACGGCCTTCAGGCACAGGTCGACCGAATAGCCCTGGTACTGCTGCTTGTCGTCGAGGTAGGAAAAGGGAATGGAGCCGTCGCGCACACCGAGCGTGACGGTGCCGGTGCGTTTGATCTTGGCCAGCGTGCCGCCGGCCTCCTGGGCGCTGGCGGGGCCGGTGAAGACGGCGGTGGCCGCGATGGCGGCGGTGGCGGCGGCAAAACGATGGAGCACTCGCGGTAACGACATGATTCCTCCTAAGAAAAATACAATGAACGTCAAGAACGACCTGCCGGGGGCGCCGGCGCATGCCGCCGGCTATTGCTAATGGATGATACGCGCCAGGAAGTCGCGGGCGCGTTCGGAACGCGGCGCGCCGAAGAATTCATCCTTGCCGCAGTCCTCCAGTATCCGTCCCTTGTCCATGAAGACGACCCGGTTGGCCACCTTCCTGGCAAATCCCATCTCGTGCGTGACCACCATCATCGTCATGCCCTCCTGCGCCAGGCCGACCATGACGTCGAGCACCTCGTTGATCATCTCCGGGTCGAGCGCGGAGGTGGGCTCGTCGAACAGCATCGCGATCGGGTCCATCGACAGCGCGCGGGCGATCGCCACGCGCTGCTGCTGGCCGCCGGACAACTGGTTCGGATATTTATCCTGCTGCGACAGCAACCCGACCCGGTCCAGATACTGCAGGCCGCGCGCGTTGGCCTCGTCCTCGCCGCGGCCGAGCACCTTGACCTGGCCCAGCGTCAGGTTCTGGCGCACCGACAGGTGCGGGAACAGCTCGAAATTCTGGAACACCATGCCAATGCGCGCGCGCAGCTTGGGCAAATCGGTGCCCTTGGCGCCGACGGAGATGTTGTCGACGATGATTTCGCCCTGCTGGAACGGCTCCAGGCCGTTGACGGTCTTGATCAAGGTCGACTTGCCGGAACCGGACGGGCCGCAAATGACCATGACGTCGCCTTTGGCCACGCTGGTGGTGCATTCGGCCAATACCTGGAACTGGCCATACCATTTGCTCAGATTATTTATCGCTATCATATTTTCAGCACGCTAGAGCGCTCGCGACAGGTGTTGTGGACCGCCGCCCACGCGAGCTTGACAGCACCCTTGACGCCAAGGATACTGCGGAACTTGCTCAATGTTTCATCAGCTTACAAAGCTGCATTGGCTGGATCATACCTCCACACTGCGGGGAAATGACATTATTTTGTACGAGATTGTGCTTTAGCAGACTAATCCTGCGACAGCCAGCGTCCACAGAGACACTACCACGGGAAACTGAGAACATGAATAAAAAAAGTCGTTTGACCACTTACATCCTGATCGCACTGGCGCTCGGTATCATTACCGGCTACATCGTTCATGCCAACATGGCGAACCCGCTCAGTTTTGCCGACTCGATGTCGCTGATAACGACCTTGTTCCTGCGCCTGATCAAGATGATCATCGCGCCGCTGGTGTTCTCGACCTTGGTCGTGGGCATCGCCCGGATGGGCGACGCGAGCGAAGTGGGCCGCATCGGCATCAAGACGCTGGGCTGGTTCTTCATCGCCTCGGTCATGTCGCTGAGCTTGGGCCTGGTGCTGGTCAACATGTTCCGCCCGGGCGACGCGCTGCTGGGGCACATGGCCGCCACCGCCGCCTCCAAGGTCGAACTGGCCACGTCCAGCCTGACGCTGAAGGACTTCGTCACCCACCTGGTGCCGGCCTCGATCGTCGACGGCATGGCCAAGAACGAGATCTTGCAGATCGTCATCTTCTCGCTGTTCTTCGGTTCGGCGGCGGCGGCGGTCGGCAAGAAGGCCGACGTCATGGTCGAGGCGCTCGACGGCGTCGCCCACGTGATGCTCAAGGTCACCGGCTACGTGATGAAGTTCGCGCCGATCGCCGTGTTCGCGGCGGTGGCCGGCGTGATCGCCAAGAGCGGCCTGGGCGTGCTGTCGACGTACGGCGTGTTCATGGCCGAGTTCTACCTGGGCATCATCTTGCTGTGGGCCTTGCTGATCTTCGCCGGCTTCCTGTTCCTCAAGGGCCGCGTGTTCGGCCTGATGAAGGAGCTGCGCGGCCCGGCGCTGCTGGCCTTCTCGACCGCCTCGAGCGAAGCGGCCTATCCGAAGACCTTGGAAGGGCTGGAGCGTTTCGGCGTCAAGAACCGGATCGCCGCGTTCGTGCTGCCGATCGGCTACTCGTTCAACCTGGACGGCTCGATGATGTACTGCACCTTCGCCACGGTGTTCATCGCCCAGGCGTACGGCATCGAAATGTCGCTGGGCCAGCAGATGACGATGATGATGGTGCTGATGCTCACCTCGAAGGGCATGGCCGGCGTACCGCGCGCCTCGCTGGTGGTGATCGCCGCCACGCTGAGCCAGTTCAACATCCCGGAAGCGGGCATGCTGCTGCTGCTGGGCATCGACCACTTCCTCGACATGGCGCGTTCCGCGACCAACGTCATCGGCAACGGCGTCGCCACGGCGGTGGTGGCCAAGTGGGAAGGCGAGCTGCTCGAACCGGGCCAAGAGGAAATGGTACAAGAGGCCGCATAAAAAAGCAGCCCCCAAGCAAAGGCCACCGTCGAGGTGGCCTTTTTACATCCGGGGTCAGGTCCACCATTTCTACACGGGCTGGACCGTTGAACGCGGCTAGGGTCGAGGTCGTGTAGAAATGGTGGACCTGACCCCGGAGTTATTGTTATTGGTTGGCGTAGATTTTCACCAGCTCGTGCAGGAAGGTGCGGCCTTCCATCAACGATTGCACGCCGATGTATTCGTTCAGCCCGTGGATGTTGCCCAGGTCCGGCGTCAGGAAGATGCCGCTGATGCCGTAGGTCGGGATGCCGGCGGCGTTGAGGAACTGCCCGTCCGTGGCGCCCGACTGCAATATCGGCATCACCGGCACGCCCGGCCACATCTTCGCCGTGATCCGTTCCACCGGCTCCAGTATCGCCTTCGTCAGCTCCGGCGGCGCCGAGTTCTCGCCGCGGATCTCCAGCGTCTCCACCTTCACCGCCGGATCGTCGATCGCCTTGACCAGCGCCTGGCGCACATCCTCCTGCGTCACGCCCGGGAAGATGCGGCAGTTGACGTTGGCCCGCGCGCGCTGCGGCAGGGCGTTGGTGGCGTGGCCGGCGTCGAGCAAGGTGGCGACGCAGGTGGTGTGCAACATCGCGCCCCAGCTGGAGTCGGCCGACGACACCAGCGCGACCGCCTTGGCGTCGTCCGGATTCTTGACCACCGCCAGCATGGCGTCGGCGATGTCCTTGTGGCCCGCGGACGCCTGGATCTTCGACATACCCTTCAGGTAGCCACGGCTGCCGTCGGCCAGCTGGATCGGGAACTCGTAGCCTTCGACCTTCTTCAGCGCGCCGGCCAAACGGTAGATGGCGTTGTCCTTTTGCGGACGCGAACTATGCCCGCCGCGATTGGTCACTTCCAGCCGGTAGTTCTGCGCGACCTTCTCGCCCGCCTGCACCGTCATCGAGACGCGCTTGCCGGCGGCATTGAGTTCGCCGCCGGCGCCTTCGTTGAGCGCGTAACCGGCGTCGATCAGGTCGCGCTTGTTCTTGGTCAGCCACTCGGCGCCGTTGAAGGCGCCGGCGGTCTCCTCGCCGCAGGTCAGCGCCATCTTCAGCGTGTGGCGCGGCTTGAAGCCTTCCTTTTTAAAGCGGATCAGCGAGTCGGCCCAGATGGCCGCCTGCGCCTTGTCGTCCAGCGCGCCGCGCGCGTAGAACTTGCCGTCCTCCTCGATCAGCGTGAACGGGTCGCGCACCCAGTCCTCGCGCTTGGCCTCGACCACGTCGATGTGCGCCAGCAGCAGGATGGCCTTGGCCTTGGGGTCGCTGCCCGGCAGGACGGCGACCAGGCCGCCCTCCTTGGGAAACTTCGGATCGGCGAACGGATGCAGGTCCGAGTCCGGGAAGCCGGCCGCCTTCAGGCGCGTGGCGATGCGTTCGGCCGCCAGCGTGCAGCTGCCCGACGATAAGGTGGTGTTGGTTTCGACCAGCTCTTTGTAGAGGGCGCGGAATTGCTGTTCTGTGGGGTCGGCGTACGCGTTCTGCATACAGGCCACCAGCGCGGTGACAGCGCCCAGGACAAAGCGAGACTTCATGGTCGGTTCCTTATCAACGTGAAAAAAAGCATTGGTGGGGTCAAGTCTGTCATTCGGACACGGCCTCATCGGCAATACGGCACAGCACGTGTCCGAATGACAGACTTGACCCCCGGTTGTTTAAAAAGGGACGACTTACTCCGCGCGCACCGCGTCCTCGGGCGACGAGGCCAGTTCCTCGTCGGCCTTGGCCTGCTGCCGCTGCCACATCTGCGCGTACAGGCCATCGGCCGCCAGCAGCGATTGGTGCGTGCCGCGTTCGACGATGCGGCCGTGGTCAAGCACCAGGATCTGCTGCGCGTCCGCCACCGTCGACAGCCGGTGCGCGATGACCATCGTGGTGCGGCTCTTGGCGATTTCCTTGAGCTGCGCCTGGATCGCCTGCTCGGCCTTGGAGTCCAACGCGGACGTGGCTTCGTCGAAGATCAGGATGGCGGGATTTTTCAGAAGCGTGCGCGCGATCGCCACGCGCTGCTTCTCGCCGCCCGACAGCTTCAGACCGCGCTCGCCGACCATGGTGGCGTAGCCGTCCGGCAGGCTCTCGATGAAGTCGTGGATCGATGCCGCGCGCGCGGCCGCGACGATGCGCTCCTTGCTGGCGCCGGGCTGGCCGTAGGCGATGTTGTATTCGATGGTGTCGTTGAACAGCACCGTATCCTGCGGCACGATGCCGATCGCGTGGCGCACCGAGTCCTGCGTCAGCGAGCGCAGATCCTGGCCGTCGATGGTGATGCCGCCGGCGTTGACCTCGTAGAAGCGGAACAGCAACCGCGACAACGTCGATTTGCCCGAGCCGCTGTGTCCCACCACCGCCGTCGTGGTGCCCGGCGCGATGGTGAAGTCGACATCGAACAGGATCTGACGCTTGGATTCGTAGCTGAAGTCGACGTGGTTGAAGCGCACCTGCGCGCCGTGCGTGACGAGCGGCTGCGCGTCGGGGGCGTCGGCGATCTCGCGGTTCTGGTCCAGCAGCGCGAACAACTTTTCCATGTCGGCCAGGCTTTGCTTGATCTCGCGATAGATCACACCGAGGAAGTTGAGCGGAATATAAAGCTGGATCATGAACGCGTTGACCAGCACCAGATCGCCCAGTGTCATCGTGCCGTCGATGACGCCCACCGTGGCGCGCCACAGGATCAAGGTGACGGCGACGGCGATGATCATCGACTGCCCCGTGTTCAGCAGCGACAGCGATGTCTGCGATTTGACGGCGGCCGATTCGTAGCGCTGCAGGCCTTCGTCATAGCGTTTGGCCTCGTAGTCCTCATTGCCGAAGTATTTGACGGTCTCGTAGTTGATCAGCGAGTCGATGGCCTTGGTGTTGGCTTTCGAGTCCAGCTCGTTCATCGTGCGGCGGAAGTGCGTGCGCCAGTTGGTGACGACGACCGTGAAGGTGATGTACAACACGAGTGCGATAAACGTGATCACCGAGAACCAGATGTCGTAGTGCAGGACCAGGTAGCCCAGCACCAGCGTGATCTCCACCAGCGTCGGCAAGATGTTGAACAGCGTGTAGGAGATCAGCGAGCCGACGGCGCGCGTGCCGCGTTCGATGTCGCGCGTCATGCCGCCGGTCTGGCGGTTCAGGTGGAAGCGCAGCGACAGCGCGTGCAGGTGGCGGAACACCTGCAGCGCGATGGTGCGCACGGCGCGCTGCGTGACGCGCGCGAACAGGAACTCGCGCAGCTCGGTGAACAAGGTGGTCGACACGCGCAGCACACCGTAGGCCACCAGCGCGGCGACCGGCAGCACCAGCAGCGCCTGCGGGTGCGACGGCGAGATCGTCAGCGCGTCGATCAGCTTTTTCATCACCACCGGCACGCCGACGTTGGCCAGCTTGGCGCCGACCAGGCAGCACAGCGCCATCAGCACGCGCCATTTGTAGACCCACAAATAGGGAATCAGCGTCTTCAGGGTGGCGGCGTCGCTGCGGGTGGGCGCGGCGGGAGCGGATGGACTGGCGGAGTCTGGCGGGGAGTTCGGGTAACGGCGCATGGCGGATGTCGGCTTTTTATGGTTCAATCCCGGTAATTGTAGCCCCTGAAGAGAATTCACGATGACCACGCCCGAAAATCCAAACCCGATCGCCGTTACCGCCGTCAACCGCGGCCTGCCCGCCGGCAAAATGCCCGAGCTGCGCATGATGCCGTCGCCGTCCGACGCCAACGTCTACGGCGATGTCTTCGGCGGCTGGATCATGTCGCAGGTCGATATCGCCGGCTCGCTGCCGGCCACCCGCCGCGCCAACGGCCGCGTGGCGACCATCGCCGTGAACTCGTTCCTGTTCAAGAATCCCGTGTTCGTGGGCGACCTGCTGTCGTTTTATGCTGATATTGTCAAGGTTGGCAATACGTCCATTACCGTCAACGTCGAGGTGTACGCGGAGCGCAACCGGCTGCAGGCCGATACCGTCAAGGTCACCGAGGCCGTGCTGACCTATGTCGCCACCGACTCCAACCGCAAACCGCGCAAGGTGCCGCCGATCGAAACGCTGATGCATCCCTGACCGCCGGGCGATCCCCTGGTGGACGCGCAACGCCGCATCTTCCTCGCCGCGCTGGCGGCTTCCGTCGGCGCCAGCCGCTGCCCGCCGGCCG
>DATMSN010000522.1:0-2165 GCA_035565375.1 Duganella sp.
CCGACACCGTGCCCGCCACCGCCGCGCGCGCCGAAAACGCCTATCTGTCGCAAGGCGACGCCGCCGCCCGCTCGGCGCGCGTCGGCAATGTCGATTACACGCTCGAGTTCGCGCTGACCGGCGGCGAATCGTTCTCCGGCACCACCACGCTGGCGTTCGACCTGAGCGACGCCAGCCAGCCGCTGACCATCGATCTCGACAAGGCCACCATCGCCAGCCTGACCGTCAACGGCAAGGCCGTCGCGCCGCGGTACAACCAATGGTTCATCACGCTGGCGCCGGCCGACCTGAAGGCCGGCCGCAACACCGTCACCATCGCCTACACGCGCCCGCACAGCACCAACGGCGAAGGCCTGCACCGCATGGTCGATCCGGTCGACGGCCGCGTCTACACGTATTCGCACTTCGAGCCGGCCGCCGCGCACCAGATGTTCGCGCTGTTCGACCAGCCGGACCTGAAGGGCACCTTCCAGGTCACCGTGACCACGCCGGCCGACTGGGTGGTGTCGTCGACGATGCGCGAAAGCGGCGTGACCGAGGTCGCCGGCGGCAAGCGCTGGAACTTCCCGCGCAGCAAAAAACTCAGCCCGTACAACTTCTCGATGCACGCCGGCCCGTACAAGGTGTGGGAGGACAACAGCGGCCCGTATCCGATGCGCCTGTTCGCGCGCCAGTCGGTCGCCGCGCTGGTGTCGCCCAAGGATTGGTTCCACTACACCAGCCGTGGCCTGAAATTCTTCGACCAGTATTTCGGCGTGCCCTACCAGTTCGAGAAGTACGACCAGCTGCTGGTGCCGGACTTCCTGTACGGGGCGATGGAAAACGCCGCCGCGATCACCTTCGGCGAGCGTAGCTTCCTGCACCGGGACGAGATGACGGCGGCGCAGCGCGAGAGCCTGGCCGGCGTCATCCTGCACGAGATGGCGCACCAATGGTTCGGCGACCTGGTGACGATGAAATGGTGGAACGGCCTGTGGCTCAACGAAAGCTTCGCTTCCTTCATGGGCACGCTGGCCACCGCCGAGGCCACCGAGTTCGGCAACGCCTGGCAGCGGTTCTATTCGGACGGCAAGCAGAGCGCCTACACGCAGGACCAGCGCGTGACCACCCATCCGATCGAAACGCCGGTGCCGTCGACCGCCAACGCCTTCGACAACATCGACGCGATCACCTATTCCAAGGGCGCCTCGACGTTGAAGCAGTTGCGCCACCTGCTGGGCGAGGAGGCGTTCCGCCAGGGCGTGCACAACTACCTGGTCAAGTATTCCTACCAGAACGCCCGGCTCGAGGACTTCATCGGCAGCCTGAGCGCGGCGGCCGGCCGCGACCTGGGCGGGTGGACCCGGGAGTGGTTGTACGAGCCGGGCGTGAACACCATCGCCGCCGAGTTCAGCTGCGCCGGCGGCAAGATCAAGTCGTTCAGCGTGCGCCAGAGCGCGCCGAGCGCCGCCATGCCGACCTTGCGCGAGCAGCGCGTCCAGATCGGCCTGTTCAAGCTGGGCAAGGACGGCCTGGCGCTCGACAGGAACCTGCCGATCACCTACAACGGCGACGCCACCGCCGTGCCGGAACTGGCGGGCGCGGCCTGTCCGGACCTGGTGTATCCGAACTACCAGGACTGGGGCTACGCCAAGGTGCGACTGGATAAGAAGTCGTTCGCCACCGCGCAAACCAGCTTGAACAAGGTCGACGATCCGCTGCTGCGCTCGATGTTGTGGCAAAGCCTGTGGGATGGCGTGCGCGACGGCAAGCTGCCGTTGAACGCGTTCTTGACCACCGTGCTGGCCAACGCCCCGGGCGAGAAGGATTACACGCTGCTGGGCAATATCGTCGACAAGGCCCTGCAGTCCAGCGCTTACCTGGAAAAGATGGGGCCGTCGGTCGCCGCGTACCGGGCGAAAGTGGACGGGCAGCTGGAGCGGATGGCGTTCACGGCGGCGCGCGCGGCCGGCGCGGACAAGAATTTCCAGCGCCTGTGGTTTTCGACCTTCGTCGGCGTCGCCGCCAGCCCGGCGGCGCTGGCGCAACTGGCCGACATCCTCGATGGCAAGCTGGTGGTGCCGGGCCTGAACGTCAACCAGGACGTGCGCTGGGATATCGTGACCCGCCTGAACCGGTTCGCCTATCCGGGCAGCGAGGCCCTGCTGGCGGCCGAGCAGGAGCGC
>DATMSN010000523.1:0-2098 GCA_035565375.1 Duganella sp.
GAAGCTGGTCGGCGACCAGCCGTCCGCCATGCTGCGCTCGAGCGCCGGCGCGGCGGCGATCTTTTTCTCGGTCAGCGACTGCGCCGCCTCGCGCACCATGGCGTGCAGCTGGCCGTAGGTGACCCGTTCGAATTCGGTCAGGTCGTAGGCGTGGCTGACCAGCACCACCTTGGCGCGCGGGCTTTCCAGGCCGGCCCCGGTGAAGCTGGCCAGCAGCGCGTCGTAGGCGTCGCCGTCCTGGAAGTCGGCGGCCGCGTCGAGGCCGCCCTGGCTGTGCACGAACACCGGAATGGCGAAGGCGTCGATCTCCATCTCGGGCGCGCCCTCGCGCCGCAGCAGCAGGCTGGCGGCGCCTTCCTCGACGGCGTTGCGCAGGTAGCGGTAGCCGTCGACCGATTCGTCGCGCGCCAGTTCGATGGCGCCGTACAGCACCTCGTCCTTGCCCTGGTTGAGCAGCTTGCGCAGCAGGCGCTGGAAGTCGAGCGCCTTTTGCGCCAGTTCGGCGCGGGTGCTGTCGGCCACGATGTCGTCGTTGAATTCGCCGTCCGACAGGTCCAGCGCCAGCGCGCACAGTTCGGTGGTTTGTTGCTCGTCCTTGAGTTCCGGGGAGTTGGCGGATTTGCGCGGCACGGGGCGCTTGTTCTTGGGCATGTGGTTCGGTCTTATCGTTCGTGGTGGAAGGCTTCGTGCAGTTCGTCGAGCAGGTCGGCGGTGTCGTCCTCGGTCAGGCCGAGGTGCTGGCAGGCCAGCGCGCCGCCTTTTTCCCATTCATACGACATGGCGCGGCCGTGGAAGCGCTGGATGCCTTTCTCGGCCAGCAGCGACAGCGCCACCAGCGAGCGCACGGCGTCGTCGGTGGCCGGGTCGTCGAGCACGCGGTAGTCGTGGTGCAGCAGGATGGCCCAGGAGACGTCCGGCGACAGCCCCCAGTTGCGCGCCAGCAGGCAGCCGATGGCGGCGTGGTTGGTGCTGTAGCGCTGGTCCTCGACGGCGGTGAACGGGCGCTCGGCGTCGTAGCAGGCGTCGGCGTAGGTGTCGGCGTAGTCGGCGAAGCGGTTCATCAGCAGCGGCACGCCGATGTCGCAAAACAGGCCGAAGGTGTGGGCGATGTCGGGCGGGGCGATGCGCAGCTTGCGCGAGGTGAACACCAGCGCCTGGGCGCGCCGCGCCGACACTTCCCAGAACGCGTTCAAGTCCGCCTCCTTGCCCTCGATGGCCTGGCGCGCCAGCAGCCCGGTCAGCAGCGCGGCGCACTGGTCGACGCCGAGGAAGTTGATGCCCTGCTCGACCGACTTGGCCTTGCGGGCGGCGCCGAAGAACGGCGAATTGGCCAGCTTGAGCAGGGCGCCGGACATGCCGACGTCGTTGCCGATGATGCGGGCGATGCGGCGCGGCGACGGGTCGGCCTGGGCCAGCTCGCGCTGCAGGTCGACGAGCAGGCTGGGCCGGGGAGGAATCCGGATGGAGCGCATCAGCGCTTCTTCCACCGCGTTTTCTACTGGCATGGCTGGGGCTGCTACTGTCGTCATGTTATCTTCAGGGGTAAGGGCGGCGCGCGGCAACGGTGACCGCCCGGCGCTGGCAAATATCGAGGGCATGCATACCCTTCATTATCGCCGCAAGCGCGCGCCGGTAGCGCGATTTTCTCCGGATTTTATTGCTTTGAAGCTATGAGGTTGGCGAATTTGTCGCTAATTTCCGTCCCCGGCGCCACTTTTGATGGCGCTTTGATAACGATTCGGTTGCCCGTCCGTGGTCGCGCGGTCCAGTTTGGCATTTACAATATCGCCCATGGACAAGGTTATCGCAGGGATCAATTTCAGCGCGCCGTCGCACGAGGTGGCGCGCCAGCTCATCGGTGTGACGGTGCTCGTCGACGGCGTCGGCGGGCGCATCGTCGAGACCGAGGCCTACGACCGCGAGGAGCCGGCGTCGCATTGCTACATCGGCCAGACGGCGCGCAATTTCTCCATGTTCGGCCCGCCCGGGCGCAGCTATGTGTACCGCTCGCACGGGCTGCACTGGTGCCTCAACTTCGTCTGCCGCGAGGACGGCCACGGCGCCGGCGTGTTGATCCGCGCGCTCGAGCCGGTGGCCG
>DATMSN010000524.1:0-5736 GCA_035565375.1 Duganella sp.
CGCCGCTGCCGGCCGCGCGCTCGGCCGGGCGGGCCGCGGGGGCTGAGCCTATGGTATCGATGGTCATGATGCTTTCCTTTACGAAAAATCCCCGGCTGATGAAAATCAGCCGGGGAACCTAGTCAGAGCGACGGTACGACGTCAACCCATCCCCGGATCTTAACCACGCAGCAGCGACAGCACACCGTTCGGCAGCGAGTTGGCCTGTGCCAGCATCGCCGTACCAGCCTGTTGCAGGATCTGGCCGCGGGTCAGCGACGCCGTTTCCGCAGCGAAGTCGGTATCCTGAATACGGCTACGCGAAGCGGACAGGTTTTCCGTCGTCGTGTTCAGGTTGGCGATGGTCGAGGCGAAACGGTTCTGGATCGCACCGAGCGCGGCGCGGTTGCTGTTGATCTGGTTCAGCGCCGAGTCGATGGTTTTCAGGGCCTTGTTCGAACCTTCCACCGTGCTGACGTCGATCTTGGCGACCGATTGCAGATCGCTGCCCTTGGCCGCCGCGACGATGTCGGTGGTGGTCGACGACATGGTGAAGCCGCTGTCGGAGGAAAAGTCCAGGTGGCCGCCGACGGTGGCCGAACCGGCGGCGCCGATCGCCGCCGGCGGTGTTTGCGCCGGATCCGTATTGGTCGCTGGCTTTTCCGCGCCACGCAGCGTCGCCGCAGTCAGCAAGTCGTCGCTCGCGGTGTTGATATTGGTGATGCTGATATCGTTGCCGGCGCTCTCTTGCAGGACCACTTCCTTGACCTGGGTGGTCGCGTTGAGCTTGACCGATGCGGTGACGCCGGTGGTGCCCGACTGCGCGTTGATGGCCTGCGCCACCGCCGACAGGTCGCCGCCCTTGACCTTGGCCGAGATGGTCACGGCGGTCGAGTTTGGATCGTTGGCGACCGAGTTCGAGCCGCGCAGCTGGAACTGGACCGAGCCGTCGGTGGCGGCCACCAGGCCCGACAG
The DNA here is from genome assembly GCA_035565375.1 of Duganella sp. Lineage (GTDB taxonomy): Bacteria > Pseudomonadota > Gammaproteobacteria > Burkholderiales > Burkholderiaceae_D > Rugamonas. The sequence goes on from DATMSN010000524.1 coordinate 955, forward strand.
CGTTGCCGTGGTCTTGGCCGTGGCGGTGACACCGGTGGTGCCCGACAGGGCGTTGACGTTTTCGGCGACCTTCTTGGCCGAATCGCCGAGGCCGACGTTGACGTTGGTGACGGCGCCGGTGCCCGAGGTCACGGTCAGCACCTGCAGCGCGATGTTGTTGCTGGTGGTCGCGGTCGATTCCGACGAGGTCGTGCCGCCATAGCTGGAGGTCAGCGTATTGTTGCCGATGTCGGTTGCTTTGGCCGATTGCACGCCGACGTTGATGGTCTGGCCGGAGTTGGCGCCGACCTGGAACTGGGCCGAGGTCAGCGAGCCGTCCAGCACGTTCTGGCCGTTGAACTGGGTGGTGTTGGCGACGCGGTCCAGCTCTTGCGACAGGGCCGATACCTCGTTCTGGATCGATTTGCGATCGGAATCGGAGTTGGTGCCGTTGGCCGATTGAACCGCCAGTTCGCGGACACGTTGCAGCAGATCGCCAGCGGTGCTCAAGCCACCCTCGGCCGTTTGAGCCAGCGAGATACCGTCGTTGGCGTTACGCGCAGCCGTTTGGTTACCGCGAATCTGCGACGTGAAACGCTCGGAAATGGCCAGACCGGCGGCATCGTCCTTGGCGCTGTTGATGCGCAGGCCGGAAGACAAACGCTGCAGCGAGGTCGACAGGGAGGCCTGCGAGGTGCTCAGGTTACGTTGCGAATTCAGCGATGCGATGTTGCTATTGATGACTTGTGCCATGATGATTCTCCAGATTACTACGATTTGGGCTAGGTGCTCATTTCACTTTGGTCTGTCCCCGCGTTCCGGGACAATCAAACCGCTGTTGTAATGATTAACGGTTGCCCTGTGGGAAAATTTAGGGTGGGAAACAGCGGGAAATTTGTGTTTTCCACCCTCAAGTTCGCTCCCTGTGCCCGCTTAAACGACCGCTAATCCGGAATCTTTAGGGCCAAAATAATTATTTTTCGCCGTGTTTTAGACGAAAAAAAAGCCCGGCGAAGGCCGGGCTGGGGGCGCAACGACGGGCGCTGGCGCCGGTTCGTGGTCGGTTCGACCACTATTCGGCGACCACCACCCGGTTCTTGCCGGTCTGCTTGGCAGTGTACATCGCTTTGTCGGCGCGTTTGACCAGTTCGGTCTGCTCCTCGTTGGGGCGGCGCAACGCCACCCCGGCCGAGAACGTGATCAACACCTTCTCGTTATCGTGCAGGAAGAAGTGCTTGGTCAGCTCGCGTTGCAGGCGCGTCATCGTCGTCGCGGCCGCCTCGACCGAGGTCTCCGGCATCAGGATCAGGAATTCCTCGCCGCCGAAGCGGGCGATCACGTCCATCGAGCGCAGCGTGTCCTTGACGATCTTGACCAGGTGCTTCAAGGCGGCGTCGCCGGCGATGTGGCCGTAGGTGTCGTTGAGCTTTTTGAAATCGTCCAGGTCGAGGATGGCGATGCACAGCGGCGTGCCGCGGCGGTCGGCGCGCGCGGTCTCGCGCTCGAACACGTCGTCCAGGCCCCGGCGGTTGAGGCTGCCGGTCAGCTGGTCTTCGCGCACCAGCTCGCTCAAATGCTGCAGCTTGGCCTCGAGCGCGTGGATGCGCGTCTCGGCGTCCTGCACCTCCTGCCGCGCCAGCACCATCTTGTCGCGCGCCTTCAGGGCTTCGCTCTGCACCAGGCGGGTCTCCTTGAGCACCTCGTCGAGGATGCTGTTGAGCTCGGAGATATTGTCGGCCTTGCTGATCTTTTCCGAGTAGCCGCCGATCTTCTCGTGGAAGTCGCCGGTCGAGGCGGCGACCTGGCCGAGGCGGTCGATGAAGGTCATCATCATGTTCTTGACGGTGAGCTTGACGTCCGACAGGCTGTGCTTGAGCTGGCCCTGTTTGTAGATGACCTCCTTCAGGCTGCGCGTGGCTTCCTCCAGCGCGCGCACGTCGAGCGGGCCGGCGATTAGGTTTTGCACCGATTCGATCTGGCCGCGCAGCCAGCTGTCGTCGTCGAGCAGTTCGCTGACGTTCTCCAGCAGCAGCTTGAACAGGCGCAGCAGCAATTCCTGCTGCTCGCCGCTGTCGCCGCCGCGCAGCTCGATCTGGAAGCACAGTTGCTTGAGCCGCAGGCCGATCTCGGCCAGCGCCTCCTCGCTGTGGGCCAGCTTGGTGGCCGCGCCCAACGATTCGGCCTCGGCCACGAGCACCGGCGCGCCGCTCAGCAGCGAGGCGACGGCGAAGGTCAGGGTACGGCTCAGCAGGTCGCGCAGCACGCGGCTTTGCTCGTCGTCGGCGCCGGCCACCTCGATGCCCTTTTTGCTGACGAAATGGCGCTCGACCAGCTGCGACAGCGTCTTGGCGTAGCCTTCCCAGTCGCGCGTCTTGACGGCGCGGTTGAAGCGGCGGCCGAACTCGGCCAGGTCGCCGGTGTTTTCGGTCAGGCGCGTGGCGAACTGGCTCAGCACCGACTCCGGACCGGGGTCGACGCTGCCCACCGGCGCCGCCGGCGTGGCCGGCTCGGTGATGCCGGCGATCTCGTTATAGATATCCCGGTACGCTTCCGGCGTCGGCGCGATGCGCCGCACGGCCAGGCGCTTGAACGCCTCGCGGGCGATCTCGGCCGGGTTCTGCTCGGGAGTGGATGGTTTGGACATAAATGACACGCGGCCTTTTAAAAGGTTTTCTGATTACCACCATGATAAGGCCGTGTCCTGAATGGCAATGCCCGGAGCAGGGGGCGGATAATGCCTTTCATCATGGCATTAAATATGTGCAATCCGTCAACCATGCCGGAGGGCGCGCGCAGCCTGTGGTTCAGCTCATCACCGCTATCTTACCCGCGCCGCCGCGCGCGCCGTGTCCGATTACTCGATCAGTTGGTTTTTGATCGCATAGTGCGTCAATTCGGCGCTGTTTTTCAGTTTCATCTTGACCAGCAGGCGCGCCCGGTATTCGCTCACCGTCTTGACCGACAGCGACAGCTCCTTGGCGATCATGCCCACCGTCTTGCCCGAGGCGATCATCGTCAAGGTCTGGTACTCGCGGTCCGACAGGGTGTCGTGGGGCGGCGCCTCGTGGTCCTCGCCGACGTGGTTGGCCAGCTCCTGCGCCAGCGCCGCGCTGATGTACTTGAGGCCGCCGGCCACCTGGCGGATCGCCGTCACCAGCTCGCGCGGCGCACTCTGCTTGGTCAGGTAGCCGGAGGCGCCGGCCTTGAGCGAGCGGATCGCGTACTGGTCCTCGCGGTGCATCGACAGCATCAGCACCGCCAGTTCCGGCTTTTCCTTCTTGATCTGCTTGAGTACCTCGATGCCGCTGCGGTCCGGCATCGAAATGTCGAGCAGCATCACCTGGCAGTCGGACTTGCGGAACAGCTTGACGGCGTCCAGGCCGTTCTCGGCCTCGCCGGCCACCACGATGTCGCGCGTCTCGGCCAGGATTTGCTTCAAGCCCTCCCGCACGATGGCGTGGTCGTCGGCGATGAAGACCTTGATGATGGCTTTTTCGGTCATTATTATTTTCTCTACTCTTTCTGGATACCTGCCGTGACATTATTTCACAGTGGTAATACTTTCTCCAGCTATTGTAGTGCCGGCCGCCGCCGCGATGAGCGTTTCGCGTGCGGTATCTTGCTTAATCTTGATGGCGACGACGGTGCCGCCGCCGGCGGCGTGGCTTAACGTTAACGTTCCGCCCAGCGCGCGCGCCCGTTCGGCCATGCCGCGCAGGCCGAACGAGGCGGCCTTGGCGCGGTCGGCCTGGCGGATGCCGCGGCCGTTGTCGGTGATCTTGAGCGACACGTGGTGCCGCAGCCGCGCCAGCTTGACGGTCACCCGCGTCGCCTCGGCGTGCTTGGCGATGTTGGTCAGCGCCTCCTGGGCGATGCGGAACAGCGCCGTGGCCTGGTCGTTGTCGAGCGCGATGTCGCGCTGGTTGGCGCAGAAGGTGCTCGGCACGCCGGCCTGCTTCTCGAACTCCTTGACCTGCCACTCGAGCGCGGCCACCAGGCCCAGGTCCAGCAGCGCCGGGCGCAGGTCGAGCGAAATGCGGTGCACGGCGTCGATGGTGCGGTCGACCAGCGCGTCGACGTAGTCGGCTTTCTGGCGCATCTCGCGCAGCGCCGGGTCGCGGTCGTCGAGGCGGGCGGCCAGCATGGCCAGCGCCATCTTGATCGCGGTCAGGTTGCCGCCCAGTTCGTCGTGGATTTCGCGGGCGATGCGGGTGCGCTCCTGCTCCTTGACGCGGTCGGTGTGGGCGCTCAGTTCGGCCAGGCGGGCGCGCGACTGGCGCACCTCCATCTGTTCGAGCTTGCTTTCGGTGATGTTGGTCATCATGCCGTCCCAGCGCACGCCGCCGCCGGGCAGCGCGTGCGGCGTGGCGCGCAGGTTGATCCACTTGACGTCCTTCCAGGCGTCGACCCAGATGCGGCCCTCCCAGTTCCAGCTCCACAGCGCCGCCGCCGACGCCTGCATGGCGTCGCGGTAGGCGCGGCGGTCGTCGGGCAGGATCAGGTCGAGGAAGCGTCCCGGCTCGGCGTGCAGCTCGGGCGCCGTCACGCCCAGCAGCGCCAGGCAGCCGTCGCTCAGGTAGGGAAAGGACACGGCGCCGTCGGCGTGCAGCACGAACTGGTAGACCAGGCCGGGCGTGTTGGAGACGATGGCGTCGAAGCGCGCGCGCAGCTCGGCCAGCTCGGCGGCGATCGCCGCGCGGTCGTCGCGGGGGGCGGAAGGGGGATTCATGTTGTGGTCGGTGGACATGCGGTGATTATGCGCGCCAGCGCGCGCGGAAGCGTTTCAACAGGCGGCGGAAGCGC
>DATMSN010000525.1:0-3124 GCA_035565375.1 Duganella sp.
CGGCGCATGAACGACCTGTCGATCCTGGGCCGCTACCTGCCCAACTTCCGCAAGATCGTCGGCCAGATGCAGCACGACCTGTTCCACGTCTACACGGTCGACCAGCACATCCTGATGGTGGTGCGCAACATGCGCCGCTTCACGATGGCCGAGCACGCGCACGAATACCCGTTCTGCAGCCAGCTGATGGCCAACTTCGCGCAACCGTGGCTGCTGTACCTGGGCGCGCTGTTCCACGACATCGCCAAGGGGCGCGGCGGCGACCACTCCAAACTGGGCACGGTCGACGCCGAACAGTTCTGCGTCGAGCACGGCATGAGCGCCGAGGACACCGAACTGGTGGTGTTCCTGGTCGAGCAGCACCTGGCGATGTCGCAGGTGGCGCAAAAGCAGGACCTGTCGGACCCGGACGTCATCGCCGCCTTCGCCAAGACGGTGGGCGACGAGCGCCACCTGACGGCGCTGTACCTGCTGACGGTGGCCGACATCCGCGGCACCAGCCCGAAGGTGTGGAACGCCTGGAAGGCCAAGCTGCTCGAGGACCTGTACCGCATCACCTTGCGCGTGCTCGGCGGCGAGCCGCACAGCGCCGACCACGAACTGAAGAACCGCCAGCAGGAGGCGCTGGCGACCCTGCGCCTGTACGGCCTGGGGCCGGACGCGCACGAGGCGTTCTGGCGCCAGCTCGACGTCGCCTACTTCCTGCGCCACGACGCCTCCGACATCGCCTGGCAGACGCGCGCGCTGTACGACCGCTTCACCAGCGACAAGCCGGTCGTCAAGTGCCGCCTGGCGCCGATCGGCGAGGGCTTGCAGATCGCCGTCTACATCCGCGACCAGCCGGACCTGTTCGCGCGCATCTGCAGCTATTTCGACCGCAAGAACTTCAGCATCCTCGACGCCAAGATCCACACCACGCGCCACGGCTACGCGCTCGACACCTTCCTGGTGACGGAGCAGAACTTCGCCAAGAGCTACCGCGACATCATCAGCCTGATCGAGCACGAGCTGTGCGGCGCGCTGACCCATCCGGAGCCGCTGACGGCGCCCGGCAAGGGCCGGCTGTCGCGCCTGTCGCGCACCTTCCCGATGCAGCCGACGGTGGACCTGCGCCCGGACGAGCGCGGCCAGTACTATCTGCTGTCGATCGCCGCCAACGACCGCACCGGCCTGCTGTATGCGATCGCCAACGTGCTGGCCAAGTACCGCCTCAACCTGCACACGGCCAAGGTCATGACCCTGGGCGAGCGGGTCGAGGACGTGTTCCTGATCGACGGCCCGGCGCTGGGCAACGCCCGCAGCCAGCTGCAGCTCGAAACCGACCTGCTCGAGGCGATCAAGGTATAAACTGCTTGTTGGCGGCCCGTGCCCAACGTGATTCACATCAGATTTACGCCGCATTCACCATTATAGAAAAGCACCATGTCAGAAGAATTATTACGCCTGTCCAAACGCATGTCCGAACTGGGCCTGTGCTCGCGCCGCGAAGCCGACGAATGGATAGCGCGCGGCTGGGTCCGGGTCGACGGCCAGGTCGTCTCCGAACTGGGCAGCAAGGTCACCCCCGGCCAGAAAGTGACCGTCGAGCGCCAGGCCGCCGCCGAGCAATCGAAGCGCGTGACGGTGCTGATCAACAAACCGATGGGCTACGTCAGCGGCCAGGCCGAGGACGGCTACCAGCCGGCCGTGGTGCTGGTCAAGCCGGAGAACCGCTGGCCCGACGATCCGTCGCCGGAGCTGTTCCATCCCACCCAGCTGCGCTCGCTGGTGCCGGCCGGCCGGCTCGACATCGACTCCGTCGGCCTGCTGGTGCTGACCCAGGACGGCCGCGTGGCCAAGCACCTGATCGGCGAGACCACCAGCGTCGACAAGGAATACCTGGTGCGGGTCGAGTACACCAAGCCGGGCAAGCTGCCCGACAGCGACCTCAAAAAGCTCAACCACGGCCTGTGGATGGACGGCAAGCCGCTGCTGCCGGCCAAGGTGCGCTGGCAAAACGACGACCAGCTCAGCTTCACCTTGCGGGAAGGCAAAAAACGCCAGATCCGCCGCATGTGCGACATGGTCGGCTTGAAAGTTATCGGTTTGAAAAGGGTACGGATCGGCAAGGTCAAACTGGGCGACCTGCCGGTGGGCCAGTGGCGCTACCTGCGTCCCGAAGAGCAGTTTTAAGCGGCCGGACGTGGACCAAACCGCACAATCGGTAAAATATTCTGACTACTTATTGCTATTTAGCAAGCCAAGTGCGGGAATAACTTGTAAACTGTCCGGACCGACCTCGTATTGCCGAAGTCATTATCAAAGAGATATGCCGCAGTGAACGATCCCATACCCAACGAAATGCGCCGTGGCCCGCCCAGCCTAAAAGATGCTGTGGAGCCGATACCGGCGGGTTCGAAGCCGCATGACATGACCGATGAACACGACATCGGCGATTCCCTGACCCTGCTCGCCGACAACGGCGACCCGGTGTCGATCTACCCGGCCAGCACCACCAACGTGGTGATGGCGCGCATCCGCTCGGTCGATCCGGACAATCCGTATTTCGTGCTCGAGCTGAACGAGGGCGAGTTCCTGCCGCCCGGCGAGGCCACCTTTGTCGCCTGGCTGCGCTCGTCGAAGATCCAGTTCAAGCTGAGCTCGGACGAATGGGCCTGCCAACCCGGCGTGCCGACCTTGATCCCGCTGGAGTTCCCGCTCAAGTGCCTGGTGCTGAACCGGCGCGCCTCGACCCGGCTGGAGACGCCGCTGGGCATCTACTACATGGCCTCGTTCGTGCTGAACGGCAAGCCGTACGAATTGCAGCTGTACGACTTCTCGTCGGGCGGCGTCGGCATGCGGGCGCCGCCGCGCGACTGCGTCGGCCTGCACGTGGGCCGCAAGCTGCAGCGCGTGCGGCTCGAGCTCGGCCCCGATTCGGTCATGATCGCCGACCTCGAAGTGCGCCTGTCGCGCACCTTCCGCTCCTTCCTGCTCGGCGAGCAGGTGCAGATCGGCTGCCAGTTCACCAATCTGTCGCCGGCCATGCAGGACGAGCTGACCCGCCTGCTCGACAAGCTCAACAGCGGCAAGCACCGCTAGCCCCGGCCGGCACCACAATGGTGCGGCCGGCGCCGGCCGCACC
>DATMSN010000526.1:0-1551 GCA_035565375.1 Duganella sp.
CCGATTGGTGCGTACGACGCACCACGGTGCGGCCCGCCACAGGCCTACCGCCGTCCCGCCAGCCCGCATACACTCAATTCCGAACCAGGCCAAGCTGGCCTGATCGCCTCCCTTCCCCAACTCGCGAAAGCACATCATGAAAATCATCGTTATCGGCGGTACCGGCCTGATCGGCAGCAAACTGGTCGCCCTGTTGAACCAGCGCGGCCACGAGGCCGTGGCCGCGTCGCCCAACTCCGGCGTCAACACGCTGACCGGCGAGGGCCTGGCCGCCGCGCTCGACGGCGCCGACATCGTCGTCGACGTCGCCAACTCGCCATCGTTCGCCGACCAGGACGTCATGGATTTCTTCACCACCTCCGGCCGCAACCTGCTGGCGGCGGCCGCCGCCGCCGGCGTCAAGCACCATGTGGCGCTGTCCGTGGTCGGCACCGACCGGCTGGCCGATAGCGGCTACTTCCGCGGCAAGATCGCGCAGGAAAAGCTGATCCGCGAATCGGGCCTGCCCTACACCATCGTCCACTCGACCCAGTTCTTTGAATTCCTCGGCGGCATCGCCGCTTCGGCGGCCGACGGCGACACCGTCCGCCTGTCGCCGGCCTACGTGCAGGCCATCTCGTCGGACGACGTGGCGCAGGCGATGGCCGATTACACGCTGGGCGCGCCGCAAAACGGCGTGGTGGAGATCGCCGGCCCCGAGCGGGTACGGCTGTCGGACCTGGTGCAGCATTACCTGACGTTCAAGAACGACGCGCGCAAGGTGGTGGCCGACGTCCACGCGCGCTACTTCGGCGCCGAACTGAAGGAGGACACGCTGGTTCCCGGCGCCAACGCCCGCCTGGGCGCGATCAAGGTCGATAGCTGGTTGCGGTCGCAGGCGGCGGGCAAGTAATCACGGAGGGGCCGGCCGCCAGCCGGCGCCGGTATTCGGTGGGCGACAGTTGCAAATGACGCTGGAACGTCTTGCGCATGCGCCCCTCGTCGCCGAAGCCGCATTGCAGCGCGATCTGGTCGATATTGCGCTCGGAGTCCTGCAGCAGCCGGCGCGCCGCCTCCAGGCGGAAATTCTCGACCGCCTTGGCCGGCGTCTGGCCGGTCTTTTCCTTGTAGACGCGGGTGAAGTTGCGCGGACTCATTTGCATGCGTTCCGCCAGCAATTCCACGCTGAGGTCGACCGCGGCCAGGTTCTCCACGATCCACAGGTGCAGGCGGTCGAACAGCGGGCTGTCCTTCGACTGCGCCCGCAACATCGAGCTGAGCTGTGGATGGCCGCTGGGCCGCTTGACAAACACCGCCAGTTCGCGCGCGACCGCCAGCGCGACCTCGCGCCCGCAGTCCTGTTCCACCATCGCCAGCGCCAGGTCGATGCCGGCGGTGACGCCGCCCGAGGTCCAGGTGTCGCCTTGCCGCACGAAGATGGCCTCGCGGTCGACCTCGATCGACGGATAGGTCTGGCGCAGCAGGTCGCACACCAGCCAATGGGTGGCGGCGCGCTTGCCGTCCAACAGGCCCGCCGCCGCCAGCAGGAAAGCGCCGGTGCACACCGACGCC
>DATMSN010000527.1:0-1836 GCA_035565375.1 Duganella sp.
GGCTCGAGCTCGAGCTGACCGAGCGCGTGCTGATCGGGGACGGCGCGCAGGTGCGCGTGGCGCTGGGGCGCCTGCGCGAGCTTGGCGTCAGCATTTCGCTCGACGACTTCGGCACCGGCTACTCGTCGCTCAGCTACCTGACCCAGTTCCAGATCGACACGCTCAAGATCGACCGCGCTTTCGTCACCGACATGGTCGACAGTCCGCGCAGCAACGCGCTGGTGGCGACCATCGTCGCCATGGGCCACAGCCTGGGGCTGGAGCTGGTGGCCGAGGGCGTGGAAACCGCCGACCAGGCGCGCGCGCTCGAGGCCATGGGCTGCCATTATTTGCAGGGTTACCACATCTCGCGGCCGGTGGGCGCGGCCGCGCTGTTGGAGTTCGCCGCCCGCCGCGCTCCGGGGCCAACTCCGGGGTCAGGTCCACCATTGCTACACGAACTGGGCACTAGAGCTGATAAACCGCCCGGGGTCAGGTCTACCATTGCTACACAAACTCAGCCCTAGGGCCTGTTAGCGTCGGGCTCGTGTCCGAATGTTAGACTTGACCCCGGTGGGTTGGCGCTGGCGGGTTTTCGGCGTCCTTGAAGGCGGCGGCGTCGCCGGCGAACATCTCCTCCAGCTCCAGCCGTCCCTTGCGCGCCAGCGACACGATCTTGTCCTGGTCCTGCTGGTGCGGATACGCTTCCATCAGCATCTTCAGGTTGTGCGTGCGGAAGGTGCGCGCGGCGTGCTCGGCGCGCTCGGCGGCAAAGCCGAGCCGCTGCAGCACCTTGGCGCCCAACTGCAGCGACGCCTCGAAGGTTTCGCGTTCGATCAACGTCACGCCACGGTTCAGCAGTTCGTAGTAGTGGGTCACGTTGCGCGCCCGCGCCAGGATCGTCAGCGACGGATAGCGCTCGCGCACGGCGTCGACCAGCGCCAGGCTGTCGTCGACGTTGTCGATGGCGATCACCAGCGCCACGGCCTTGCCGATGCCGGCCGCCTCCAGCAGATCGATGCGGGTGGCGTCGCCGTAGAACACCTCGTAGCCGAATTTGCGCAGCAGCTCGATCTGGTCCGGATCGTGATCGAGCACGGTCACGCCGATGCGGTTGGCCGACAACAGGCGCCCGATGATCTGGCCGAAGCGGCCGAAGCCGGCGATGATGACCGGGTGCTCGACGGTGATCTTGTCCGCCTCGCGCTTTTTCTTCGCGCCGCGCAGGCGCGGCGCCGCCAGCCGGTCGTACAGCAGCAACAGCAGAGGCGTGGCCACCATCGACAAGGTCACCACCATCACCAGCATGGCCGAGGTGTCGGGCGCCAGCACGCGGGCCTCGACGGCCGTGCCGAACACCACGAAGGCGAACTCGCCGCCCTGCGACATCAGCAGCGCGAAGAACAGCCGCTGGCCGCGCGGGATGTCGAACCAGAAGGCCATGCCGTACAGCAGGCCGCCCTTGAGCAGCAGCAGGGCGCAGGTCAACCCCAGCACCAGCAACGGATGGGCCAGCAGCACGCCGACGTCGGCCGACATGCCGACCGCCATGAAGAACAGGCCGAGCAGCAGGCCCTTGAACGGTTCCAGGTCGCTGATCAGCTGGTGGCGGTATTCGGAGTCGGCCAGCAGCACGCCGGCCGTGAAGGTGCCGAGCGCCAGCGACAGCCCCACCGATTCCATCAGCAGGCAGATGCCGATCACCAGCAGCAGCGCGAACGCGGTGAACAGCTCGCGCAGGCCGGTGCGCGCCAGAAAGCGCATGAGCGGGTTGACCAGGCAGCGGCCGCAGGCGATCAGGGTCAGCAGCACCGCCAGCAGCTTGGCGACGCGCAGCCAGCCGCCGCCGCCATGCTC
>DATMSN010000528.1:0-1963 GCA_035565375.1 Duganella sp.
GCACGGCGCTGCCGTCGGGCCTGAACACGGCCGCCACCTGGGACTTGAACACCGCCTACGAGGGCGGCGCCATGATCGGCGCCGAGGCGCGCGGCTACGGCTTCAACGTGCTGCTGGCCGGCGGCGTCAACCTGATGCGCGAGCCGCGCAACGGCCGCAATTTCGAATACGGGGGCGAGGACCCTCTGCTGGCCGGCAAGATCGTCGGCGCGCAAATCAAGGGTATCCAGTCGAACCGCGTGGTCTCGACCTTGAAGCATTTCGCGCTGAACGACCAGGAGACCGGGCGCACCACGCTCAACGTCAAGATCGGCGACCAGGCCGCGCGCATGTCCGACCTGCTGGCCTTGCAGATCGCCCGGGAGGACGGCAATCCGGGCGCGGTCATGTGTTCGTACAACCGCCTCAACGGCGTGCACGGCTGCGAGAGCGCCTACCTGCTGAACGAGGTGCTGAAAAAGGACTGGGGCTTCAAGGGCTGGGTGATGTCGGACTGGGGCGCGGTGCACAGCACGGTGCCGGCCGCCAACGCCGGGCTGGACCAGCAGTCGGGCATGCCGTTCGACCTGGCCGATTATTTCGGCCCGCCGCTGAAGGAGGCTGTGCTCAACGGCTGGGTGCCGCAGGCGCGGCTGGACGACATGGCGCGCCGCATCCTGCATGCCATGTTCGAGCACGGCGTGGTGGACCATCCGGTGGCGCCGGCCGTGCAGACCATCGACTTCAAGGCCCACGCCGCCGTGTCGATGAAGGATGCGCAGGAAGGCATGGTGCTGCTCAAGAACGACGCCAAACTGTTGCCGCTGGATAAATCGGTCAAGCGCGTGGCGGTGATCGGCGGCTATGCCGACCGTGGCGTGATGGCCGGTGGCGGCTCTTCGCTGGTGTATCCGGCCGGCGGCAACGCGGCGCCGGAGCTCACGCCCAAGACCTGGCCGGGGCCGGTGATGATCTATCCTTCGTCGCCGCTGAAGGCGATCCAGGCGCGCCTGCCCGGGGTGGCGGTGGCCTACAACGACGGCAAGGACGCCGCCGCCGCCGCCCGGCTGGCGAAGGACAGCGACGTGGTCGTGCTGTTCGCCACCCAGTGGACCGGCGAGGGCTTCGACATGCCCAACCTGTCGCTGCCGGACCGGCAGGACGGGCTCATCGCCGCCGTGGCGGCGGCCAACGCCAGGACGGTGGTGGTGTTGGAGACCGGCGGCCCGGTGACGATGCCGTGGCTGCCGAAGGTGTCGTCGGTGCTGGAGGCCTGGTATCCGGGCACCAGCGGCGGCGAGGCGATCGCCGGCGTGCTGTTCGGCGAGGTCAATCCGTCCGGCCACTTGCCGGCGACCTTCCCGGCGGCCGAGTCGCAACTGCCCCGGCCGGCGCTGGACGGGTATCCGGAAGTGGCGGACCGCCGCTTCGACGTCGACTACCACGAGGGCGCGGCGGTCGGTTACAAATGGTTCGACCTGAAGGGCCTGACGCCGCTGTTCCCGTTCGGCCATGGCTTGTCGTACACCGATTTCGCGCTGTCGGACCTGTCGGCCGGCGTCAAGGACGGCGTGCTGAGCGCGTCGTTCACGGTCAAGAACGTCGGCAAGGTGGCGGGCAAGGAGGTGGCCCAGGTCTACGTGGCCCCGCTCGGCGCCCGCTGGGAGGCGCCCAAGCGCCTGGTCGGTTTCCACAAGGCCGAGGTGGCGCCGGGCGGCGCCGTGAAGGCGACGATCAGCGTCGATCCGCGCCTGCTGGCGATGTACGATTCGGCCAGCAAGACGTGGAAGGTGGCGAAGGGCGACTACAAGGTCATCCTGGCGGCCGACGCCGCCGACAAGCGCGCCGTCAGCCAGGTGGTAAAGCTGGAAGCGGCCGTCTACGACGTCAACGGCAAACCGCTGCGCGGCCGCAAGCGTTAAGTTAAATCACGTAGGGCGGTTAGCGGGCCTCACCCGCTAACCGCCCTACGGAAATCGTGCAA
>DATMSN010000529.1:0-1502 GCA_035565375.1 Duganella sp.
CGCCGCGCTGCACCACCTGGGGCGGGAGTACACGCTCAGCAGCGGCACGCCGGTGCGCTTCGAGGCCGGCGGCGTCACCGACGGCCTGGCCGACGTCGCCAACACGGTGCTGTTCCGCATCGCCCAGGAGGCGCTGACCAACATCGAGCGCCACGCCGGCGCCAGCGCCATCGAGATCGCGCTCACCGGCGACGGCCGCGGCGTCGGTTTGCGCATCAGCGACGACGGCGTCGGCTTCGACGCCGAGGGCATCGCGCTGCATCCCCAGCACGGGATCGGATTGCGCAATATGATGGAGCGCATGGACGCCATCGGCGGCCGGTTCGAGATCGTGTCCTCGTCCGACGGCACCGTGCTGAGCGCGTACGCCGCCAACGACGGCTGAAGCGGGCCGCCATGAACCACCGCAGCATCTATTTAGTATTGGGAGCGCCATGACTACCATTAAAATCCTGCTGGTCGACGACCATCCGCTGGTGCGCGACGGCCTGCGCGCGCGGCTCGAGGCGATGCCGCAGTTCGAGGTCGTGGCCGAGGCCGGCGGCGCGGCCGAGGCGCTCGAGCAGGCCGGCCGCTGCGCCGTCGACCTGGTGCTGATGGACATCAACATGCGCGGCGCCAACGGCATCGAGGCCACCGCCCAGTTCAAGCAGGCGTTCCCGCGCATCGCCGTGCTGATCCTGTCGATGCACGACAAGCTCGAATACGTGTCGCAGGCGATCCAGGCGGGCGCGCGCGGCTACGTGCTCAAGGACGCGCCCGGCAAGGACATCGTCGTCGCCATCGAGACGGTCATGTCCGGCGGCATCTACTACAGCGCCGCGCTGGCGCGCCAGCTGGCCCAGCCGCAGAACCAGGACAACCAGCTGACCTCGCGCGAGCACGAGGTGTTGCGCCACATCGCCAACGGCGAATCGAACAAGCAGATCGCCCGCGCGCTCGACCTCAGCGTGCGCACGGTGGAGACCCACCGGCTCAACATCAAGCGCAAGCTCGGCATCGAAGGCCAGGCCGAATTGATACGTTTCGCGGTGCAAAACGCCCAGTAAGATGGCGTTTTGTCCTGTTTCTTTGTTTAGATGCAACAGATTAGCGCCACCCCTCTAATACTGTTGAGCAATTTCTAATATTCCGTGTTTGCGCGGCAATATCTGATATATTCTAACTGCTTAGAAAATTGCAATTGTGTAAAAAGAAAAATGTTTCTGTGTATAGCAGTTGTTTTCCATACTGGTCCCATTGCCCATTACTCTGTTGCCCCATGGTACAACCGCTGCGCACGCCACCCTCGATGAGAAATTGATGTCCGCGCCCGATACTAGCCCGTTTCCCCTGGTGGAATTCCAAGCGGTGTCCAACGCTCGCAACGAGTGGGTGGCGCTGGCTTTCGAATTGTCGGCCGACGCGGGCGACGCCTTCCAGGCCACGCTGACCTTGCTCAGGACGCCCGACGTGTTCGCCGCGCTGGCGCCGCTCGACTGCATCGTGCCGGTGCCGGACCC
>DATMSN010000530.1:0-2333 GCA_035565375.1 Duganella sp.
GGCGCATGCCTGCCGCTGCGGCTGGACGTCGCGGCCATGCCCGCGCCCGAACCGTCCACATGGGCCACGTTGCTCTGCGGTCTGGGCGTGGTGATCGTATCCCTGTGGATGCGGCGCCCGCCGCCAACCTTTCGCAAACCCGCCTGACCAACCCGCCAACCAACGGAGAGCACATCATGACGAGGACATCAGGCAAATCGCGATGGCTGTGGCAACTGCCGGTGCTGATGCTGCTGGCCGGCGCCGCGCAGGCCCAAGGCCGCTACGACATCACGGTGGTGCGCGGCCCGACGGACAACATCTTCGCGAGCGCCGTCAACAACCGCGCCCAAATCGCCGGCACCATGCCCGGCGGCGGGCTGGGCCAGGCCGTGCTGTACGACCGGGGCAATGTCACCCCGCTGGGCACCTTGGGCGGCCCGTTCAGCCAGGCCCACGACTTGAACGAACGCGGCGAGGTGGTGGGAGAGTCGGTCAACAGCGCGGGGCAAACACGCGCGTTCCTATACGCCCACGGCGCCATGCGCGACATCGGAACGCTGGGAGGCTTCTCGGCCCATGCGCAAGGCATCAACAACGCCGGACAAATCACCGGCGACGCGACCACCAGCGGCGGACTGACGCACGCCTTTCGCTACAACCGCGGCGCGATGACGGACCTGGGCACCATCGGCGGCGACTTCAGTTCCGGGCTCGACATCAACGCGCGCGGCGCGGTTGCCGGCTATTCCTCCATCGCCGACTCTCCCGTCAGCGTCCACGCTTTCCTCCACGAGGGCGGCAGCATGAGGGATCTGGGCACGCTGGGCGGTCGCGACAGCATCGCGATGGCGCTTAACGACGCCGGCCACGTCGTCGGTTTCTCCGCCACGCCCGTGTCCAACGGTCACGCCTTTTTCTACGCCAACGGCGTGATGCAGGATCTGGGCACGCTGGGCGGCGCGTTCAGCATCGCCGAGGGCATCAACAATCAAGGCCAGATCGTCGGCGTGTCGACGCTTCCCGACGCCGGCGCCACGGACCGTGGCTTCGTCTACAGCGGCGGCGTCATGCGCGACCTCAACTCCCTGATCGACCCGGCATCGGGCTGGACGATACAGAACGCCTGGGACATCAACGACCGTCGCCAGATCCTCGCCTTTGGTTGCCGGAACAACGACTGCACGGCATTGCTGCTCAGCCCGGTCATGTCCACGCCGGAACCGGCCAGCTGGATGACGGCGCTGAGCGGACTGGCGTTGCTGGGGCTGTTGGGGCACCGGCGCGGCCGCAAGCCACGGCATTGATTTCACGAGAAACCACTGTGGGCGGATTCGCGCGGTGTAATCGGCCACGCATGCGCCGTTGGCGGCTCATCGATGGCGGATTACGGCGTTCCGCCTCTCAAGGCCTACCGGCCAGGTAGGCCGCCTCTTCGATGGGCCCCGGGGCGGTTAGCGGGCCTCGCCCGCTAATCCGCTCTACGTGTAACCGTGGGAACTGTAGTCGATTCGAGGGCGCGGGCCAGATACGGCGCGGTGCGGCTGCCCTTGTCCCTGGCGATGTCCGCCGGCGGGCCCGCCGCGACGATCGTGCCACCCTCCTCGCCCGCGCCCGGCCCGACGTCGATGACCCAATCGCTGTCGGCCAGCACCTGCATATTGTGCTCGACCACGACCACGGTGTTGCCCGCGTCGACCAGGCCGTGCAGCTGCGTCATCAGCAACTCGATATCGGCCGGATGCAGGCCGGTGGTCGGCTCGTCGAGCACGTACAAGGTGTCGCCACGGCTGGCACGCTGCAGCTCGGTGGCCAGCTTGATGCGCTGCGCCTCGCCGCCGGACAATTCCGTGGCCGGCTGGCCCAGCCGCAAATAGCCCAGCCCCACCGCCCGCAACACGTCCAGCGCGTGCCGCAGCGGCGCCTCCTCGGCGAAGAATTCCCACGCGGCGTCCACCGTCATCCGCAGCACCTCGGCGATATTGCGGTCGCGGTAGCGCACCGCCAGCGTGTCCGGGTTGTAGCGGGCGCCCTCGCATTCCGGGCAAGGCGCGTAGACGCTCGGCAGGAACAACAATTCGACCATGACAAACCCCTCCCCGGCGCAGTTCGGGCAACGGCCCTTGGCGACGTTGAACGAAAACCGGCCGGCGTCGTAGTGCCGCGCGCGCGCCGACCGGGTGGCGGCGAACAGCTTGCGCACATGATCGAACAAACCGGTGTAGGTCGCCAGATTGGAACGCGGCGTGCGCCCGATCGGCCGCTGGTCGACCTGCACCAGCCGCCGGACACCATGCATGCCGGCGACGATACGGCCGCGCACATCGCCGCCTCCCGCGTCGTCCAGCGCCGCC
>DATMSN010000531.1:0-5332 GCA_035565375.1 Duganella sp.
CGCGATCTACGAGACGTTGCGGCGCCTGATCACGGCGCTGGCCGACGACCTGATCGTCACCTCCGGCGCCTTGCTGGCCGACGCCGCGCCCAAGAGCATCGACGCGGTGAGGGCGGCGCCGCCGCTGATCCGCTTCTCCGATCCGATGCGCAAGGACGCGACCGAGCTCAAGCGCTTCCTGCGCGAGAACCTGTACCGGCATTACAAGGTCAACCGCATGCGCGTGAAGGCCAGCCGCATCGTGCGCGAGCTGTACGAATCGTTCATGGCCGAGCCGGTCTTGCTGCCGCCCGATTACCAGGACAAATCGGGCGACGTCGGCAAGCAGGCGCGCAAGATCGCCGACTACATCGCCGGCATGACCGACCGCTACGCCATCCGCGAGCACAGGCGTCTTTTCTCGCTCGACGAGCTTTGAGGTCGGCTCAAACGAACACTCTTGATCATCAACGTAGTTAAGATGATCATGGTTGGATGGACGATCAAATCAAACAACTCGTTGAACGCCTTGCTCTGCTGGAGAAGGAAGTGGCCATTCTTAAGGTCACGGCGAAACTACGTGGTGAAATTGTGGCGCGTCGATGATAGCCGCCGATTGGGCATGCCGCTGAGGTGGTTATGGACGAGAAAGTCTTCGAACTCGATAAACGTCTGATCTCGGTTGAAAAAGACGTGGCCATGTTGCGGGCTGAAGCGTCACATGTACGTGAACACTATGCTACCAAAGAGGACTTTGCCAGGCTCGAGGGGCGGGTCACGGCAATGCAGGCGGAGTTGAAGGCCTTGGAGGCTAGATTGGAGTCCAAATTTTCGCAGCTTGAAAGTCGCATGGTGCGCTGGTGCGTCGGCACCATGATCACGCTGACGGGCGTGTTCATGGCCTTCGTCAGGTTCGCCCTTTAAAACGCCATCCGCGCCTGGGCGTCGCGCGCGTCGCCCATCAACTCCAGCAGCAGCTTCTTGATCGGCGCCGGTAGTGCCGCGTCTGCCAGCCTGGCGGCGTCGTACCAGACGTGGCCGGCCTCGGCCGCCATCGGCACGCGCCGCGCCAACGTCACGCGGTACGGCGCGATGTGCAGTTTGTAATGCGTGAACACATGCGTCACCGTCGACAGCCGCTCGTGCGATTCCATCTCGCCGAACTTGCCGACCGCTAGTATCAACGCGTCGTCGTCCGCCGCCGGGATGTCGTCATCCTCGGCCAACACGTGCCCGTCGAGCTCCGGCAGCGACAGCAGGCCGCCCCAGATGCCGGTCGGCGGCCTCTGCTCCAGCAGCACCTGGCCGTTGTCGACGATCGCCAGCATCACGCTATGCTTCTCCGGACTGGTTTTCTTAGGCTTGCGCACCGGCAGGTCCTTGGTGCGGTTGGTGGCGAAGGCCACGCAGCGCGGCCGCATCGGACAGCGCTCGCACGACGGGCTGCTGCGCGTGCAAAGCGTCGCGCCCATGTCCATCAGGCCCTGCGTGTACGACTCGATGCCTTGCTCCGGCAACAGCGCCTCGGCGCGGCGCCACAGCATCTCCTCGGTCTTGCGCTCGCCCGGATAGGCGTCGATGCCGAACACGCGCGCGAACACCCGCTTGACGTTGCCGTCCATGATGGCAGCGCGCGTGCCGCTGGAAAACGCCGAGATCGCCGCCGCCGTCGAACGGCCGATGCCGGGCAGTTCGGCCAGCAGCACCGGATCGGACGGGAACACGCCGCCGTACTCCGCCACCACGCGCTGCGCGCATTTGTGCAGGTTGCGCGCGCGGGTGTAGTAGCCCAGGCCGCTCCACTGCGCCATGACGTCCTCGACCGGCGCCGCCGCCAGGTCGCGCAACGTGGGGAAGCGCTCCAGGAAGCGCGCGTAGTAGCCCAGCACCGCCGACACCTGCGTTTGCTGCAGCATGATTTCCGACAGCCAGATCAGATACGCGTCGGTGGTGTTTTGCCACGGCAGCGCATGGCGCCCGTGCTGCTTCTGCCAGCCGATCAGGTCCGACGAAAAACTCGGATCGGCAAAATTGTCTACAACGTCAACCTTCATTCTTTTCCCAAAATATACTTATGCGGCGGCGTCGAGCGCCACGAATTCGGCGTCGATGGCGCTGCCGATGGCGGCCGCCAGTTCGCCCAGGCGCAGCTTTTGCGCCTCCAGCTGCTGCCGGCCGCTCTCGAACGCCTCGATCTTCTGCTCCAGGCTGTCGGTGGCGTCGTGGATGCGCTGGATCGACGCCAGCCGGTGCTTGAGCTGGTCCTTGTGCTGGCGGATCTGCGCCTCCAGCGGCGCCATGACCACCTTCAGCCACGCCTCGGCGTCGTTGTTGGCCGACTTGAAGCAGCCGCGCACGCGCGAGGCGATGGTGTCGAAAAACTTCTCCATCAACACCACGCGGCTGGTCGTGATCAGCGTCGCGGTGCCGAATTGTTTATAGTAGATCGCCTCGATGGCCGCGATCTCGTCGCGGTACGCCCCCAGCGAGAACGGCATCGGCAGCGCCAGGGTCAAGCCGTGCTCGCTGGCGAAGCGGCGGTACATCACGCCCATCATCTCGCTGATCTCGACGGTCTTGCGCTCGGACGCGTCGAGGTTGGCGCGGATGCGCTCGAAGTAGTTGCGCACCGCCTCGCGCACGCCGGTGAAGAAGCGGCTGCGCTGCATCTGTTCGCGCACCAGGTCGATGTCGTCGCGCACGATGTCCATGCCGATGCTGGTGTAGAGCTCGGTCGACAGCCGCGTGAACACGGCGCGCGTGGCCTGCAGCTTGAACAGGCTGGTGTCGAATTCCTTTTTCTCGACGTCGATGCGGCGCATCATGTGCGCGATCACGGTGCGGTTCTTGCCGCGCAAGCTCTTCAGTTCGTGCAGTTGCTCGACGATGCCGCGCGCGCGCGCGTTGACCAGCGCCATCTGCGCCACGCTCAGCGCCCGCAGCTCGTCGCTCAGTTGCCTGCGCACGATGTCCTTCTTGGCCGGAATCAGCTCGTCGAACAGCGCCGCCTCGAGCGCCTGCAGGCGGCTGCGGGCGAGCAGGGCCTCGTCCCGCGTGATCTTGCCCACCAGCGCCTTCTGCGCCGACACCGGAAACACCTGGCGCGGCTCGAGCGCCAGCACGTGCGCGACATTGGCCTGCTGGCGCTCGATCTCGACGTCGACCTCGGCCTCGCTGCGCAGCTCGTCCCACATGCTGTCGATCTTGTTGAGCACGACGAGGCGGCCGGCGCCGGCGCCGATGTGGTTGCGCCAGACCTCGATATCGCTCTTGGTCACGCCGGTGTCGGCGGCCAGGATGAACAGCACCGCGTGCGCGTTCGGGATCAGGTTCAACGTCAGTTCCGGCTCGGTGCCGATGGCGTTCAGGCCGGGCGTGTCGAGGATCACCAGCCCCTGCTTGAGCAGCGGGTGCGGGAAGTTGATGATCGCGTGGCGCCACAGCGAGATCTCGACCTTGCCGTCGTCGCCGAGCGTGACCGGCATGTCGGGATCGTCCTCGTCGTACAGGCCGTAGCGCTTGGCCTCCTCGACCGGCACGCGGCGCGTCATGCTGACCTGCTTGAAGACCTCGTGCATGTCGGCGCCGACCTCCAGGTTCAGCGGCAGCACGGTCCAGGCCGATGGTTGCTCGCGGTAATCGCTGGTCGACAGGTTGTCGGCCCGCGTCTCGATCGGCAGCAGGCGGATCGACGGCGCGAAGCTGGGGTCGTACATCAGCTCGGTCGGACACATGGTGGTGCGGCCGGCGGCCGACGGCAGGATGCGCTGGCCGTAGTCGGCGAAGAAGATGGCGTTGATCAGCTCCGATTTGCCGCGCGAGAACTCGGCCACGAACGCCACCGACAATTTATCGTCGGCCAGCCGCGCCAGCGTGCGGGCGATGCGCTGGTCGGTGGCGGCGTCGCCCAGCGAGGCGGCGGCCACCCAGGACTGGTAATTTTTCAGCGCCGTCACCACGCCCTGCCGCCAGGCGCTGTACTGCTCGAAATCCCTGGCCATCATGCTTTCCGCCCTTGTTTGCGTAGTCACTCGAGAATTCACTTCTGACAATTGACACAGTAAAAAGTGGACCGCTGCCCCTGCTTGATCTGCCGCACCGGCGCCGCGCACACGCGGCAGGGCACGCCAGCACGATCATAGACGAAATACGTCTGCTGGAAATAACCGGACTGGCCGTTGACGCTAATAAAATCGCGCAAGGTGCTGCCGCCCTGGACGATCGCCTCGGCCAGGATCTCGCGGATCGCCTGCGCCAGCTTGTCGTAGCGCGCCAGGCTGATGCGCTTGGCCGGGGTCTTGGGGTTGATGCCGGCGCGAAACAAACTTTCCGATGCATAAATATTGCCGACGCCGACCACGATGTCGCCGGCCAGCAGCACCTGCTTGACGGGCGCGCTGCGCTGGCGGGTCTGATCGTACAGTAATTTGCCGGAGAAACCCGTTTCCAGCGGCTCCACGCCCAGCTCGCGCAGCAGCACGTGGTGTTCCAGCAGGCCGTCGGCGTCGTCGTGCCACAGCACGGCGCCGAAGCGGCGCGGGTCCTTCATGCGCAGCACCTGGCGTCCCTGCGGGCCTTCGACCACCAGGTCGAAATGGTCGTGTTTTTCCGGTTCGATGCCTGGCGCCAGCACCCGCAGGTGGCCGGACATGCCCAGGTGGATGATCAGGGTGCCGTGCTCGAAGTGCACCAGCAGGTACTTTCCGCGCCGGCCGGTGCGCACGACCAGGCGCCCGGCCAGCAATTGCCGCAGCTGCGCGGGAAACGGCCAGCGCAGGCCTTCCCGGCGCAGCACCACGTCGTGCACGGTGCGGCCTTCGATATGGGGCGCGACGCCGCGCCGGGTGACTTCAACTTCTGGCAATTCTGGCATATGGATGGTAAATGTATGGAAACGTAGGCGAGCGTTCATCTAAATCGGGCGATGAAATCGGCCGCGACCGGGCCCCGGCAAAATATTTGGTTACACTAGTCAAAACACACAACCAATGCGTTGCGCGTAAAATCACCGCGTACCTTGCTGACCAGGATCTTCCCTTGAAAAACGCTTTCGCCATTGTAACCCTCTCCGCCTTGCTGTCGGCGTGCGCCATCGCGCCGCCAAAACAGGCCGAGTCCACCGCCGCACCGGAGCCTGCCGCCCCCGACAGCGCCACCGCCGTGGTGGAGGCGCCCGCGCCCGTTCCGGAAGCACTGCCCAACAACGCCCTGACCGGCGACATGCTGTACCGCATCACCAAGGCCGAGCTCGAATTCAAGCAGGGCCAGTGGCAGGGCCCGTACATCACGATGCTGGCGCTGGCCCAGCAGACCCGCGATCCGCGCCTGGCGCGCCGCGCCGCCGAGATGGCGC
>DATMSN010000532.1:0-5291 GCA_035565375.1 Duganella sp.
CGCGGCCCTGCTCGCCGGCGCGTGCCGCTTCCACCGCGGCGTTCAGCGCCAGGATGTTGGTCTGGAAGGCGATGCCGTCGATCACGCCGGTGATGTCGACGATCTTGCGCGACGATTCGTTGATGTCGTTCATCGTCGTCACCACCTGGTGCATCACCTCGCCACCCTCGGCGGCGGTGTTCGACGCGCCCTCCACCAGCGTGCGCGCGTGCTGGGCGTTTTCCGAGTTCTGCTTGACGGTGCTGGTCAGTTCCTCGATCGACGCGGCCGTCTCCTCGAGCGAGCTGGCCTGCGTCTCGGTGCGCGACGACAGTTCCATATTGCCCGCCGCCAGCTCCTGCGAGCCGGTGTTGATCACCTCGGCGCCGCGCCGCACGCGCGACACCGTCGACAGCAGATCCTGCTGCATGCGGCCGATCGCCGTCAGCAGGCGCTTGATCTCGTTGTCGCCGATGTCGTCGATGTGGGCGGTCAAGTCGCCGCGCGCCACCTGGTCGAGCAGCGCGACGGCGCGCTCGAGCGGGTTGAGCACGATCGACTTGAGCAGCAGGTGCACGCCGATCACCAGCGCCAGCGCGGCGATCAGCCCGAGCGCGACGAGCCATTTGATCAGCGTGTATTCGCGCGCGCCGCTGGCCATCAGGTCGGTGATCTGCTCGTCGCTGAGCTTTTGGTATTTCTCCAGCTGGGCCGAGAAGGCGGCGCCGTTCGGCGTCAGCTCCCTGGTGTTGATGGCGGTGTAGCTATCGGTGTCGTCGCGCGCCAGCGCGGCGGAGGCGCGCTCGAGCACGCGGGACAGCGCGCGGCCCGCCTCGATCAGGCCGGCCTTCAGCTGCGCGTCCTGGCCCGGATGGGCGGGCGCCTTCTCGTACTTGTCGAGGAAGTCCAGGGTGCGCTGGTACGACTTGGCGGCGCTGGCCAGCGCGGAGTCGCGGCTATCCTTGCCGCCGCCATCCTTGACGATGGTGTAGGCGCGCGTCAGCGCCGAGCGGGTGCGCGTCGTGTCCTTGTAGGCGTCGTTGATGGTGATGACCTGCGAACCGATCTGGTGCACCGTGGCGATCGCCTGGTTGGACTGCTTCAACGCGTACAGGCCCAGCCCCGC
This sequence comes from Duganella sp., assembly GCA_035565375.1. Classification (GTDB taxonomy): domain Bacteria; phylum Pseudomonadota; class Gammaproteobacteria; order Burkholderiales; family Burkholderiaceae_D; genus Rugamonas. The sequence continues at coordinate 1,106 of DATMSN010000532.1, forward strand.
GCCGACCACCAGCATGCCGGCAAACAGCAGCAACACCCCCAACAAACTCGCCCGCACTGTCACATTGTTCATCGCTTCCCCCGCATAGATCAGATTGTAATTGCCATTTGGCAATACTGTGAATCCCGAATATACCAAGAAATTGACATTCGAGCGATGAAAAAGACGATTTATCCATGCCCACATGCGCGCGCATGGCGCCGGGTCTGCCTTCCGGTGTTCGTTTGCCGGCAGGATTGCCCCTCTCACCCCAAACGCCCGGCGCGCTCTCACACCTCGACATCGGGGAATATACAGCCGCCACCGCGGACTAGCGCCTTGACCTCCTCACTCACCTTCACGGGGCTTCGGCTCAAGCGGGCGAGGAATTCCTTGCTGCGTAACACGTACGACTTGGCATCGTGCTTCGCACTCCACAGGACAATGTTGAGCACGACGGGAATCAGGTCCAAGCCCTTCTCGGTCAGCGTATAAAAATCCTTGCGCCCGTCGTCGGGGTTGGGCGCCCGCGCGAGTATGCCTTGCTCTTCGAGCGTGGCGAGGCGGGAGGCAAGCACATTGGTCGCAATGCCCTCTTCCGATTTAAGGAACGCGCCATACGTTTTCTTGCCGACAAAAACGATGTCGCGGATGATGAGCAGCGACCAGCGGTCGCCGAAGATCTCCACGCCGTAGTTCACCGCGCAGTGGGATCGAAGGTCTTCTTTTCTCGTCGTCTTCATGGCCTGATTTTAACATTGCTTGCGTCTCGCAAGTGAAATTCCATGTTTTCACTTGCTTTTTACAAGTGAAATGAATAGCATGGCCTGCAAGTCGAGCGCAATCACCGGATCGCGCCGTCATGAACCAGGAATATACACATGAGCACTATCGCCACCCGCGGCACCACTTTCTCGTTTCATTCATAAGGAACAGCAATATGCGCGTTTTAGTTACCGGCGGAACCGGCCATATCGGTTCGTACATCATCCCCGATCTCATCGCGGCCGGACACGAAGTGACGGGCCTTGTCCGCTCGGACAAGGCGGCAGATGCGGTGGCCGCACTCGGCGCCACGGCGCGGCGCGGGGATATTTCCGACCTCGCGGGGCTCAAGGCGGCGGCGGCGGAGTCCGACGGCGTCATTCACGTCGCGCACAGGCAGGACCTGCTTCCCACCGGCGGGATCGACGCCGTGGCCGCTGCGGAACGCCAGATCATGCTCGCGTACGGCGAGGCGCTGGCGGGAAGCGGCAAGCCGCTGGTCGTGTCGGGGAGCATAGGCTCGCCCGGCTGGGAAAACCTGGGCCGGCCAGCTACCGAGGAAGACCCGGCCCTTCCCGGCGGCGAAGCGTACAAGGGGACGCTGCGGGTGCGCAACGAAGTCGAGCGCGCCGTCATCGGCCTCGCGGAGCGGGGCGTGCGCTCTTCGGTCGTGCGCATCGCGACCATCGCGCACAGCACGACCGATGTCGCCTTCCTCCCGCTGTTGATCGGGCTGGCGAAGGAAAAGGGCGTCATCGGTTACCCGGGAGAAGGCGCGAACCTGTGGCCGGCCGTGCACGCACGTGACCTCGCCACCTTGTTCCGCCTGGCGCTGGAAAAGGGCGAGGCCGGCAAATACTGGCACGGGATCGAGGGCGAGAGCATGCCGTTCCGTACCATCGCCGAGGCCATTGGCAGCCGCCTGGGTGTGCCCGCCGTGAGCATTCCCGCGGACGTGCTGATGCTGCCGGGGTACTTCGGCTTCCTGGCGAACCTGGTCACGCTGGATCTCCCGGCATCGAACCTCATTACCCGCCAGGCCCTTGGCTGGGAACCCACTCAGCCCGGCCTGCTAGCCGACATGGATAACGGCCACTACTTCCCTGCCTGACCGGCGCAGCCTCACCGGGGCGATGCCCCGGCGAGAGACAACGGACACCATCCCAACTTCAAAGGAAACGACACATGAGCACTTCCATCAGCACGATCAGCATCATCGGCGCAGGCGGCATGGCCACGGCAATCGCGGGCCGTGTCATCAAGGCTGGACACACGGTCGAGGTGATCGTCCGCGACCCGGCCAAGGCGCAGGCGTTTGCCGACAAGCTTGGCGCCGGCGCGACCACCGGGACGTACGGCGCCGCCCCCAAGGGCGACATCGTGATCCTCGCCGTGCCGTACAGCGGTGCGGCGCCGGTGGTGGCCGATTTCGGGGACGGATTGAAAGGCAAGGTGATCATCGACATCACCAACCCGGTCGCCCCCGACCTCACCGGCCTCGTGACGCCCGGCGGCAGTTCCGGCGCGCAGGAAACCGCCAGGGGCCTCCCCGCCGGCGCGGAGGTCGTCAAGGCGCTTAACACCCTTTTTGGCCCCGTCCTCGCCAAGGGTGGACGGCTCGACGTGTTCATGGCGGGCGACGATGCAGGGGCCAAGGCGCGTGTCGCGACCTTCCTTGCCAGTCTCGGACTGCGGCCCCTGGATATCGGCCCCTTGCACATGGCTCAGACGCTCGAGTCGCTCGGTTTATTGATGATCGGCCTGGCCAAAAACGGCGCCGGAACCTTCGACATCGCCCTGCACGTCGATATCGGATCGAAGCGATGAGCACGCAAGCGAACGTCCGGATTGTAATTGGCCAAACCATTGTAGACGAATCGGTACAATGCTTAATCGTTGTACCGATTTAGGTACGGATTGAGGGCGCCTAACCCAGCACCGCCCCGCAATCGGCCGGATGGGCCATGTAGTCGCTGAGCCAGTCGTGGACGCGGTTGGCCTTGGCCGAAATGGCGGCGTCGAAGCCGCGCGCGGCCAGCAGCGCGATGCCGTTGGTTTCCTTCAGCACGCCGGGCGCAAGTTGCAGGCCGCCGTCCACGCGGCTGACGCACCACGGCGCCAACGCCTCCGCCAGCAAAGGCGCCAGCACCAGGTTGTGCGACGAGACGATCACCCGGCCCGAGGCCGACAACGTATGCAGCACGGCGGCGGCGGCCGATATCGATTCCAGATGGTTGGTGCCCCGGAAAATCTCATCGATGATGAAGATCGCCGGCGCTTGGCCGGCCAGCGCCAGCAGTTCCCTGGCGCGCCGCAGTTCGGCGATATACAGGCTCTCGCCGCCTTCGAGCGCGTCCTCGTTCTGCATGCTGGAATAGACCGGCAGCGACGGCGTGACGGCGGCGTCGGCATAGCTGAAACCAAAGGCGCGGGCGACGATCAGATTCAGCCCCACCGTGCGCAGCAAGGTGCTCTTGCCGATGCCGTTCTGTCCCGAGACAAAAACGCCCCGCCGTTCGAACGCGAACGACAACGGCGACGGCTCGGCCAGCAGCGGATGCACGGCGTCCGTCATCGCCACGTCCGGCCCCTGCTCCGCCCAGCAATAACGCGGCGCCTCCGCCAGATGCCGCGCCAGCGCCAGATCGGCCTCCAGCGCCGCGATCCGCTGAAAACTGGCGCGCAGCAGATCGAGGTTGGCGCGCACCACCTCGCGGCTGTTGAAGTAGTGGCGGATATTCATCAGCCAGAGCCAGTCGGCGTATTCGCGCGCGCCCGGCAGGTCGGCCATCGTGCCCATCGGGACGGTGACGGTCGGGATGCCGAGGTGGCGGGGGACGAGGTTGCCGTTGGAGACCCACACGCCGTTGCGCCACGCGATGTCGGCCGAGGCGGGGTTCACGTCGGCGTCGGCGGGACCGACGTCGGACTGCGTGGGGAAGACCACGGCGTCGATGCCCTCGGCATCCATCCACTGCTCGAAGTCGACGCGGCGGGTGTGCTCCAGGCCGCGGAGCCCCTCTTCGAGGCTCCCGACGTCGCGCCAGTCCGGCTCCCACCCCTGGGCGCGGCTGACGTACTCGCCGATGTCGTACGAGATGTCGTAATGCCAGATGCCGTACCGGTCGGCGAGGGCGCCCGGCGGGTGCGGGAAGATCAGCGCCGGATCGGCGTCGGAGAGCCGGGGAAGGGCGGGGTCGCCGTTGGTGCGCAAAAACGTGTCCATCGCCCACACCGCGAGATCGCCCACCTCGTCGTCGAGGAAGTCGCGCGTCACGAAGCCGCGATCGAGGAAGTCCTCGTCGCCGTCGTGCAGCTTCTCGTAGCGGTCGACGACGGGGAAGTCGGTCTCGACCACCTCGGCGCCCGCGGCCTCGAGGTCGAGGCGCAGGGCGTTCCACAGCTGCATGATGCTGTCGCGCGTGACGATGGGCGAGGCGTT
>DATMSN010000533.1:0-3944 GCA_035565375.1 Duganella sp.
CAGCCGGCGTCGAACCGATACGCGCGGACCTGACCTCGCGCGACGAGGTGGGGCGGGCGCTGGCCGGGCGGGCCGTCACCCATGCGTTCCTTACCGCGTGGTCGCGTCAGGCCAACGAAAAGGAAAACATCCGCGTCAACGGCGCGATGGTCAGCAACGTGCTCGACGCGCTGCATGACGCGGCGACGCTCAAGCACGCGGCGCTGGTAACGGGTTTGAAGCATTATCTCGGGCCTTTCGAGGCGTATGCCACCGGTGCCGTGCCGGAGACGCCGTTCCGGGAGGAGCAAGGACGCAAGCCGGTCGATAATTTCTACTACGAGCAGGAAGACCGCCTGTTCGCGGCGGCGTCGCGCGGCGGCTTTGGCTGGAGCGTGCATCGGCCGCATACGGTGATCGGCTACGCGGTGGGCAATGCGATGAATATGGGGTTGACCCTGGCCGTTTATGCGACGCTGTGCAAGGCGTCCGGGGCGCCGTTCGTGTTCCCGGGGTCGGCGGCGCAGTGGAACGGGCTGACGGATATGACCGACGCGCGGCTGCTGGCGGCGCATCTGGAATGGGCGGCCACCAGCGACGCCGGCGCCAACCAGGACTTCAATGTCGTCAATGGGGATGTGTTTAGATGGAAGTGGCTGTGGCCCAAGCTGGCCGAGTATTTCGGCGTCGAGGCGGCGCCGTTCGACGGGGTCGTTCAGCCGTTGGAGGGCAGGATGGATGACGCGGCGCGCGCGTGGAAGGAGATCGCGGCCAGGGACGGCCTGGCGGAGGCGGATGTCGGCAAGCTGGCGTCGTGGTGGCACACCGATGCGGACCTCGGCCGGCCGATGGAAGTCCTCGCGGACATGACCAAGAGCCGCAAGGCGGGCTTCCTGGCGTATCAGAGCACGCCGGATGCGTTCTTTGATTTGTTTGAGCGGCTTAAGGCGGAGCGTATCATTCCGGCCGGCTGACGCCGGGCTTGCGCCGTTGGCGGCGCACCGATGGCGGATTACGCTTCGCTAATCCGCCCTACGTGGATCCGCGAGACATCGGCGCACGGGCCATGACGTAGGGCGGATTAGCCGGGACGGCGTAATCCGCCATGAGCCGCCAGCGGCGCATCACTCAGAGGTACTGCCCGCCCGCCGGCTTCTTGACCGGCAGCGGTATCCACTCGCTCTCCCCGGGAACATGGCCCATGCGCTGCGCCTCCCAATCCTCGCCCGCCTTCACGATGCGCTCCTTGCTCGACGAGACAAAATTCCAGGACATGAACCGGCGTCCATCCAGCGGCTCGCCGCCGATCACGACAAAATGCGCTTCCGACGTCGCCTTGACCCGCTGCGTGGCACCGGTAGCGAGCAGCGCCATGCTGTTCTTCTCCAGCGGCGCGCCGTCGATCTCCAGCTCGCCCGCCACCGGATAGATCGCCGCTTCCTCCGGCAATTCGTCCAAGGCCAGCTCCTGCCCCGCCTTCAACATCACATCCAGATACAAGGTGCGGCTAAAAGTCTGGACCGGCGACGTTTTGCCGAACGCGGTGCCGATCAGCACCCGCACCCTGGCGCCGTCCACCGTCAACTCCGGAATATCGGCCGCCGGCGTATGGCAGAACCCCGGCTCGTCCTCCTCATGCGCCACCGGCAGCGCGGCCCACAGCTGCAGGCCGTGCGTGCGGTGCGGCTTGCCGACCAAATCCTTCGGCGTGCGCTCGGAATGCACGATGCCTCGTCCGGCCGTCATCCAGTTGATCGCGCCGGGCTCGATGCGCTGGAAGGTGCCGATGCTGTCGCGGTGATCCATCGCGCCTTCGAACAGATAGGTTACCGTGGCCAGGCCGATATGCGGATGCGGACGCACGTCATGGTCGGCGTCGAGCGGCACGTCGACCGGGCCGAAATGGTCGAAGAAGATGAACGGGCCCACCGCCTGCTTGATGGCCGATGGCAGATAGCGGCGCACGACAAAGCCGCCGCCCAGGTCTTTTTCATGGCCCTTCAGAAGATTCGAGATCGTCATCGGCTTATCCCAGAACGGTGGTGACTTCGGTGGTCACGGAAGTCATCAGTTTATGGATCGGACATTTCTGCGCGGCGGCCAGCAGCTCGGCGCGTTGGGTGTCGGTCAGATTGCCCGTCAGGTGCAGCGTGGCGGCCAGGCGGTAGATGCCCTGGCGCTCTTCGCTGGCGTCGCGCTCCATGCTCACTTCGACATGTTCGAGCGGGATGTTCTTGCGCTTGGCGAACCAGACCACGGTGAGCGCCTTGCAGGCGCTCAGCGCCGCGTCGTACAGGTCGTGCGGCGACGGGCCGGCGTCGCTGCCGCCCTCCTCCACCGAGCCGTCGGTCGACAAGATGTGGTTGCGCACATGGACGATGTGGCGCATCGGCAGCGATTGATCGCGCAGTACTTTGATAGTCATTCCGTGTTCCTTGTGGGCGGTAATCAGAACCCACAATTTACACCGTTTAGCGGAGTTTCGCCTCCCCTGAACGGGGAAGCGCTTAAACCACTTTCCTGACGAATTCCGTCTTCAGGCTCATCGCGCCGAAGCCGTCGATCTTGCAGTCGATATCGTGGTCGCTGTCGACCAGGCGGATGTTCTTGACCTTGGTGCCGACTTTGACGGTGCCGCCGCCGCCCTTGAGCTTCAAGTCCTTGATGACGGTGACGGTATCGCCATCCTGCAGAATGTTCCCGACGGAGTCGCGGTAGACGCGCGCGCCCTCATCGGCGGCGTCGGCGGCGGTCGCGCTCCACTCGTGCGCGCATTCCGGGCACACCAGCTGGGCGCCATCTTCGTAGGTGAATTCGGAATTGCATTTCGGGCATGGGGGCAAAGCGCTCATCGTGGGTCCTGGTGGTTGTACGGCAAAGAAGGCGGCAGTATACACCCGCCGCCAGCCGTTAGACCAGTTTACGGGCGACCCGGAAGCCGACGATGTCGTTGGCCAGCACCGCCGAGAAGCCGTTGCGCACCGACGACCGCAGGTAGCGCGGGTTGTACAGCCACGAGCCGCCGCGCAGTATCCTGCGCACCGGATCGCCGCCCTCCTCCCACGCGCTGCCGTCGACCGGCGCGCCGACGTAGCTGTCGTGGACCACGTCCTGGGTCCACTCCCACACGTTGCCGTGCATGTCGAACAAGCCCCAGGGATTGGGCGGGAAGGTGCCCGCCTTGCTGGTGCCCTGGCGGAAGGCGCCGCGCGCGCTGCCGTTGTAGGTGTAGTTGCCGTCGTAGTTGGCCTGGTCGGTGGTGATGCCGTCGCCGAAGCTGAACGCGGTCTTGGTGCCCGCGCGGCAGGCGTACTCCCACTCCGCCTCGCTCGGCAAACGGTAGGTTTGGCCGGTTTTCCCAGACAGCCAGCGCAGATACAACTGCACATCCATCCAGCTGACGCCGATCACCGGATGGTCGTCGTCCTGCGCGAAACCGGGCGCGCGCCAATCGGTGTCGGACTGCGATTCCCACCCCGTGGCGCGGACGAACTGGCGCCACTGTCCCACCGTCACCGGAAAGCGGCCCATCGCGATCGGCTGTTCGATGCCGACCCAGTGCTGGGGCGTCTCGCGGTCCAGCCAGTTTTTCTGCGCGCCGGCCTTGATGGCGACCGCGTGTTCGTGTTCGTGGGAGCCCATCTGAAAGCGGCCGGTGGGGATCAGCACCAGATCGGGACCGACGCCGGTGCCGTCGATGAAGCGGTCGCGCAGCACGCCGCTGGCGTCGGCCACGGGACTGCCCGCCGTCGGCATCAGCGCGGCCAGTTCCGCCGCGTTGCGTTCGGCCAGTTGCTTGCGGTGGCGCTCCTGCTCCGCGCGATAGGCCGCTTCCGCCTTCAACTGCGCCGCCTTGCGCTGCTGCTCCTCGCGCTCGTCGCGGGCTTTTTTGGCGTCGGCGTCGCGCCGCGCCTGCAGCTGTTCGCGCAAGGTTTGCTTGCGCGCCAGCGCGGCCGCTTCCGCCT
>DATMSN010000534.1:0-6753 GCA_035565375.1 Duganella sp.
GCGCGGCGATGGCGCCGTCGATCGACGCCGACGACCACGCGGTGCTGGAGCTGGACCTGACCGGCTACCTGACGGCCTGGAGCCCGGGTGCGACGCGCCTGTTCGGTTATGAAACCGGCGAGGCGCTGGGCCGGCATGTGCTGTTCCTGTACGCCGAGAACGATGACGACGGCAACATCGCCGAGCTGTACTTCGACGCCGGCGGCGAGGCCGGCGCCACCGCCGAGGTGCGCCGCCGCAAGAAGAACGGCGAGATCATCTGGGTCAGGATGCACATCTTCCTGCGCCACGACGACGGCGGCGAGCCGGTCGGCATGCTGGTGCGGCTGGCACGCGTGGACGAGGCGCTGTCGGCGGCCGACAAGATCAACCTGCACGCGCGCATCATCGAGGACAGCGACCAGGGCGTGCTGATCACCGACGCCAACGAGCGCATCGTCTCGATCAACTCTTCGTTCACCCGCATCACCGGTTACTCGCCGGAGGAATCGATCGGCAAGACGCCGGACCTGCTGCGCTCGGGCGTGCACGACGCCGAGTTCCGCGCCAAGGTGCGCGCGGCGATGCGCGGCGCCGGGCCGTGGCGCGGCGAGATCATCGGCAAGCGCAAGAACGGCGAGCTGTTCCCGCAGTCGGTGACGATCAGCGTGGTGCGCGACGAGCAGGGCAAGATCAGCCACACGTTCTCGCTGTTCTCCGACATCAGCGAGCACAAGGACGCGCAGGCGCGCATGCAGCGCATGGCCAACTACGACGCGCTGACCGGCCTGCCCAACCTGTGCCTGCTGACGCAACTGGTGGGCCAGGCGATGACCGAGAACCGGCGCTCGCAGGCGCACGGCGCGATGCTGGTGGTCGAGATCACCCGCGTCGGCGCCATCAGCGACACCCTCGGCAGCGACATCGGCAACGAACTGTTGTGCGAGATCGGCCGCATGTTCCGCGCCGCGCTGCGCGAGGCCGACGTGCTGGCGCGGCTCGACGGCCACAAGTTCGCCGTCGCGCTGCTGCACATCGACAAGCGCGAACACGCCGCCATCGTCGCGCAAAAGCTGCTGGCGACCTTGGCCGCGCCGATCCGCATCGCCTCGCACAGCCTGCAGGTGGGCGCGCACATCGGCATCACCGTCCACACCGAGGACGGCACCGACGTGCCGACCTTGATCCGCTACGCCGACGTCGCGATGAACAAGGCGGCGCAAAACATCGAGGCCGATTTCCTGTTCTACAGCGAGGAGATGAACCAGCGCGCCAAGGAGCATCTGCGGCTCGAGAGCGAGCTGCGCCAGGCGCTGGTCAACGACGAGTTGCTGCTGTACTACCAGCCGAAGGTGAGCCTGCGCAGCGGCCGCATCGTCGGCGCCGAGGCGCTGCTGCGCTGGCGCCATCCGGTGCGCGGACTGGTCTCGCCGGGCGTGTTCATTCCGGTGGCCGAGGAGAGCGGGCTGATACTCGATTTGGGCACGTGGGTGCTGGAGCAGGCCTGCCGCCAGATCCGCGACTGGCGCGAGGACAACCTGATCATGCCGCCGGTCGCCGTCAACCTGTCGGCGCGGCAGTTCGACAGCCAGCTGCCGCAGCGCATCGCGGCGGTGATGGAGCGCCATGGCGTGCAGCCGGACCAGATCAACCTGGAAATCACCGAAAGCCTGCTGGTGCGCGGCACCGACAACGTCATCGCCATCATGAACGAGCTGGTGGCGATGGGCATGTCGCTGGCGCTGGACGACTTCGGCACCGGTTACTCGAGCCTGGCGTACCTGAAAAAATTCCCGATCAGCACCCTCAAGATCGACCGCTCGTTCGTGATCGGCCTGCCGTACGAGGAAAACGATTGCGCCATCGCGCGCGCGATCGTCACGATGGCGCAGCAACTGCGCCAGGAAATCGTCGCCGAGGGCGTGGAGACGGTCGAGCAAATGAGTTTCCTGCGCGAGCTGGGCTGCGACCAGCTGCAGGGCTATCTGTTCAGCCAGCCGGTGCCGGCCGTGGAATTCGCCGCGATGTTGCGGGAAGGCAAGCGACTGGCTTTCGGCACGCGGGTGTAGCGGGTTTAGTTGCTGGCGCGTTTGATAGAAGCACGAGTTATGGCGCGTTTTGAATAAAAGTGCCAAAATCGGGGTGCTATTTTGGCAAGCTGGCTCACTCGACTATCCTCAGGAGACTTCTATGCAAAAACGTACTTTTCTGATGCGCGCCACCGCCGCCGTGGCTTTCGCCGGCCTCGCCCTGGGCGGATGCACGACCACCACCACCGACGCCAAGTCCGACCCGGCGGCGGTCAAGACGGAGATCGAGCGCGGCTCCTACGACACGCTGGAGCGGCTGTACAAGGAAGTGAAGGGTTCGCGCGAGCTGGTGCGCAAGGCCAGCGGCGTGCTGGTGTTTCCGCGCGTGCTGGCGGCCGGGCTGGTGGTCGGCGGCGAATATGGCCGCGGCGTGTTGCGCACGGGGGGCCAGACGGCCGATTATTACAGCATGACGTCGGTGTCGGTCGGCTTCCAGGCTGGCGCGCAGTCGAAGGCGGTGGTGCTGTTGTTCATGACGCGGGAAGCGCTGGATAAATTCCGCAACAGCAAAGGCTGGACGGCCGGCGTCGACGGTTCGGTGGCGTTGCTGAAGGTGGGCGCCAACGGCGATATCGACACCACCACGGCGACCGGCCCGGTGCAGGCGCTGGTGCTGACCAACGCGGGCTTGATGGCCAACCTGAACCTGGAAGGCACCAAGATCAGCAAGCTGGCGCTGTGAGAGGGGACTTCGGGTAACCACGGATCCACGTAGGGCGGATTAGCGGGCGAGGCCCGCTAACCGCCCGGGGGCCCATCGAAGGGGCAGCCTACCTCCCGGTAGGCTTTAAGAGGCGGCACGCCGTAATCGGCCATGCATGCGCCGCTGGTAACGCATGCATGGCCAATTACGCTGCGCTAATCCGCCCTACGTGGTTCAGACGACGCTAAAAATGCTGGCCTGCGGAGCCCATTACGGCTACCCTTGCGGTTTTATCGATCACGAGGAACACGATGAGCCGCAACATCCTGGACGAAGCCCACCTCCATCCCTCCATCCGCGAGCGCGTCGGCGCCTACCGCCGCGACCTGGTGGCCGAAGTCCAGGCCGCCATCGCCGCCAACACGGTCGTGGTCGTGGGCATGGGGCTGAACCCGTTTCCGCGCAAGGCCCGCCAACTGCTCGACGCCAACGGCACGCCCTACAAATATCTGAGCTACGGCAATTACTTCTCCGAATGGCGCCCGCGCACGGCGTTGAAAATGTGGACCGGCTGGCCGACCTTCCCGATGATTTTCGTCAAAGGCGTGCTGATCGGCGGCGCCACCGATCTGCACAAGCTCATCCAGAGCGGCGAGTTCGCGCGCATGGTGGCGTGATGCTGACGCTGCCGCTACGCCTGCAGCCCGGCGACGACGTGCGCGCCGCCGTCGTGGCCGCCTTGCTGGCCAGCGGCCACCAGGCCGGCTTCGTGTTGCAAGGCATCGGCAGCCTGAGCGCCGCGCAACTACGCTACGCCGGCCAGCCGCAGCCGACGGCGCTGTGTGGCGACCTGGAAATTCTCACCTTGGCCGGCTCGATCGCGCCGGACGGCGCCCATCTGCACATGTCGGTGGCCGACGCGCGCGGACAGGTGCTCGGCGGCCATGTCGCCCCGGGCTGCGTGGTGCGCACCACGGCCGAATTGCTGCTGGCCTTGCTGCCGGACCGGCGCTTCAGCCGCGAACACGATCCCCGCACCGGTTATCCCGAACTGGCCATCGGGTAGTGGACTAGTCCGGATCGACCTCGTCGTTGATCTTCTCGGTCAACGCCCGCAGTTGCTCCGGCACCGCGTCGAGGTGATAGCGCACGGTGTGGGCCTGCTGGCCCTCGTCGACCTCCAGGTCGTACTGGAAATCCCAGGACTTCGGCTCGCTCTTGACCAGCTTGTCCGGCAGGGCGAAAAAGTCGCAGGCCTGCACCAGCCGCTGCATCTGCTCGGCCTGGTCGTGCGGCAAACACGCCAGATCGACGGTACGCGTCTGGGCGCCCGCCGGTCCGGCGAAGCCGCCCGTACATCGCAGTTTCATACGCATCATGCTTCCTTTCAAATAACGCCGACCAGCTTCCACGCGTCGCGCACCGCAAGTTGTTCGGTCGAACCGGCGCCGTACTGCAACTCGGCGGACTGCATGGTGGCCTTTGCCATGTCGGCAAAAGTGGCGTTGGACGTCAGCAAGGCCAGCGACTTGTACCAGATCGGCCCGGCCTTGTCCCACGAGTTGCCTTTGAGCGCCATGCAGGCCGCGTAAAAGGCGTGGTTCGGAATGCCCGAGTTGGTATGGACGTCGCCGTCCTCGATATAGCCGGCCATCGTCTTGGGTTGGTCATCGCCGGACCACGTAAGTTCCTTGTTGCCCGGATCGGCCATCGAGCGCAAGGCCTTGCCGACGGTCGGCCCCATGATGCCGGCGCCGATCAGCCAATCCGCCTGCTCGCTGCTCTGCTTGAGTTTCCACTGCTTGACCATGCTGCCGAACACGTCGGAAATGGACTCGTTGAGCGCGCCGCTCTGGTCGTCGTAGACCAGGCCGCCGGGCACGGCGTTCTGCGTCAGGCCGTGGGTCAATTCATGGGCGACGACGTCGAGGGCGCCGGTGAAGCCGAGGAACAGCTTGCCGTCGCCGTCGCCGTAGACCATTTGCTGGCCGTTCCAGAAAGCGTTGTTAAATTTCTTTTGATAGTGGACGGTGGAATCGAGCCGCACGCCCTTGCCGTCGATCGAGTTGCGCTTCAACACTTCAAACAAGAAATCATAGGTGGCGCCGGCGCCATCGTAGGCCTGGTTGACGGCCACGTCGGCGCTGGCCTTGCCGCCTTCGCCGCGCACCAGTTTGCCCGGCAAGGTGGTCTTGTTTTTCGCGTCGTAGACGGTGCGGCGTTTTTCGCCGGTGGTGGTGATGCCGAACGCCGTCGTCGGCTGCGCCACCGAACGCTGGCCGCGCAAATGGGCCGACAGCTCGGCCTGGTCCAGCAGGACGCAGCGTTCGTGCTCATCGGTCGTTTCGTCGGCCAGCAGGCGCAGCATTTTCGATGAAATGATGAAACAGGTGCAGCGATATGGGTGTGGCGCCATGGCGTTCTCCTCTGTTAGCGATAAGTGACTTTATACACGGAATCGGAATTTTCCGACGTCACCTGTTGCAATCAGATAGGCGGCCGGCGCAGCGGATCGAGCAGGGCGCGCAGGTCGTTGTGGTCGAGTTCGTACATCAACGCGATCAGCGCGCCCAGTTCGCCGGAAGGGAAGCCCTCGCGCGCGAACCAGCCGAGGTAATGGCCGGGCAGGTCGGCGATTTTGCGGCCCTTGTACTTACCGTAAGGCATTTCGCGCGTCAACAGCAGCGCGAGTTTTTCAGAGTTCATGGTGAGCTTGTGGGGAGTCGGCGGAATGCCCGCCATCATAAATCATAGCTCCGGGGTCAGGTCCACCATTGCTACACGAGCTGAAGTGGTGGGCGCCCATCGTTGCGTGTGAAGCAAAGATGTTCTGCGCTTTCGTGCCTTTTTCTCAGCAAGGAAACGCCGGATACTGCATCGCATTAACTTATCAGGAGCGTAGTCATGCCACTTGCCTTGCTGGCGCTGACCATCAGCGCGTTCGCCATCGGGACCACCGAATTTGTCATCGTCGGTTTGTTGCCGACCATCGCCGCCGATTTGGGCGTGAACCTGCCGTCGGCCGGGCTGCTGGTCAGCCTGTACGCGCTGGGCGTGGCCGTCGGCGCACCGGTGTTGACGGCGCTGACCGGCAAGCTGCCGCGCAAGACCTTGCTCGTCTCGCTGATGGTGCTGTTCACCGCCGGCAACCTGCTGGCCTGGAAAGCGCCCGGCTACGAATCGCTGGTGATCGCCCGCATCCTGACCGGCCTGGCGCACGGCGTGTTCTTCTCGATCGGCTCGACCATCGCCACCTCGCTGGTGCCGAAGGAGAAGGCGGCCAGCGCGATCGCCATCATGTTCACCGGCCTGACGGTGGCGCTGGTCACCGGCGTGCCGCTCGGCACCTTCATCGGCCAGCATTTCGGCTGGCGCGAAACGTTCCTGGCCGTTTCCGCGCTGGGTGTCATCGCCTTCGTCGGCAGCCTGCTGTTCGTGCCGAAGACGATCCAGCACGGCAAGCCGGCCTCGCTGCTGCAGCAGGTCAAGGTGCTCGGCGAGCCGCGCCTGCTGCTGGTGTACGCGATGACGGCCGTTGGCTATGGCGGCACCTTCATCGCCTTCACCTACCTGGCGCCGATTCTGCAACAAATCTCGGGCTTCGGCGCCAGCGCGGTTGGGCTGGTGATGCTGGTGTACGGCGTCTCGGTCGCGGTGGGCAACATCTGGGGCGGCAAGCTGGCCGACGCGCGCGGCCCGGTCGGCGCGCTCAAGATCATCTTCCTCGGCCTGGCCGCCGTGCTGCTGGTGGTGACGTTCGTGGCGCCGTTCAAATGGCTGATGCTGATCACGGTGCTGGTGTGGGGCGCCTTCGCCTTCGGCAACGTCGCCGGCTTGCAGGTGTACGTGGTCCAGCAGGCCGAGCACTTCACGCCGCGCGCGGTTGACGTGGCCTCGGGCCTGAACATCGCCGCCTTCAATCTGGGCATCGCCGGCGGCGCCTGGGGTGGCGGCCTGATCGTCGAGCACGCCGGCCTGGTGCACACCGGATGGATCGGCGCGCTGGTGGTGCTGGGCGCCTACGGCCTGACCGCGCTCAGC
>DATMSN010000535.1:0-7419 GCA_035565375.1 Duganella sp.
ACCCGTGTTGCTTGGCGGGTAATGCTCATCGATGGGCCGGGCGCCGTCGGCCCGCAGGCGCCACACCTGCCCGGATGGCAACGTCAGCGCCAGCACGTGGCCGGACTCGTCGCGCGCAAACTTGAAGGCGCGTTCGCCGCCCGCCAGCTTGACCGGCGCCAGCCGGTTGTGGCGGAATCTTTCCACCCCGGCCTGGGTGCCGATCCAGATACTGCCGTCGCGGTCCTCGAACAAGATGTTGCCGGTCTGGCTGCTGAGCTGCCAGGGCTGGTCCAGCCGGTCGCGCGGCCCGGCGTTGGGCGCCATCTCGCGGCTCGGCATGGCGCCCACCCCTTCGGCGCGGCAGACACCGATCGGACAGGCCAGCGACCAGAAATTGCCGTCGCGGTCGAACAGGCCGTTTTCCTGGCCCTGCGAACGCGCCAACCATGCCGGGCGCGGCTTGAGCGGGCCCTGGTGCTGGGGCGGAACCGGAATCAGCCGGTCGTGCAGGTCTTGCCACAGCCGGCCGTCGGGCGACTCGATCAGATTGACCGTATGCACATTTTGCCGCTGCACTTCCCGGAAGCGTTTGCCGCCGGCGGGCAACACATACACGGCGCGGCCGACGGCGATCCAGACCTGGCCGTACTGGTCGGCCACCACGTTCGAGACCTCGCCCACGGGCAGCCCCAGCTCGGGGCCGACATTGTGCCAGGCGCCGTCGCGCAGCTGCAGCAGCGCGCTGGTGGTGGCGACCCACAACCGCCCGCTGTCATCGGTCGTCGCGCTCGACACCGGCGAGATCGGCGCCTTGCCCACCGTCGCGGGGTAATGGGTGATGTGGCCGTCGTGCAGATGACTGAGCCCGCCGAACAGATACCCGACCAGCAAATCGCCGTTGCGCAGCGCGGTCAGCGCCGTGACCGGACGCTTGGGCGCGGTCTCGCCGTTCAATGCCTCGAACCGCCGAAAGCGCATGCCGTCGAAGCGGTAGAAGCCATCCACACTGCCGATCCACAGCCAGCCGTCGGCGGTCTGCGCCATCGATGACACTTGCCCCGGCGCGCCATCCTTGCCGGTCCAGATATCGTGGTGCAACTCGTCGAGGGGAATTTTGCCGTCAAGCGCCAGCGCGGCGGGCGACGCGAAAACAAACAGTACCGCCAGCCAACGCGCCGCGGACAAGATCACATTCATATACGGTGAGAATAATTACCAACCCATCATCATAGGCGATTTTCCCGGACGGTACTCGGGCGGGGCGGCATTGCTCATCCACATGCAAAAACTATCAAAACAATAGAAACAATAAATTTTACCAATATGCGGCCATCCAGTACTCTGACAACTCCAACCAGCCCAACGAGTAAGATCATGAACAAGTCCACGTCAGCCGCTTCGATCCGCCCCCTCCCGCACAGCGGCATAGCCTTGGCGCTCGCCTACGCCGCGGGCATGCTCGGCTTCGGGATGATCGGCTGGGCGTTTTTCGCGGCCGGCGCGCTCACCTGGATGATGGCGGACGGCCGGACGGTGGTCGGGCTGCTGGCCCATCGCGCGGAGCACCACACGCGGCGTATGATCACCTACAGCACGCCGCCGGCGATCGCGCTGCTGGCCTACCTGACGCTGGCCGGCGGCGACGCCGATCTGGTGGTCGGTGGTGCCTTGGCCTTGCACGCCTTACTGGTGTGGGCGGTGCTGATGGGCGCGGCCTACGCTGTTTCTCAAGAAACCCCGGTAAGCCAGCGTATTTAAAGCGGATTTCGCAGATATCCACACCAACTGTGGATAAGGTTGTGAATAACCCCCTCTTGACAGCCGAGAACCCCTTTAACGGCGGGGGTTTTAATAAAATGCCCAATCCGCAGGCAGATTTTTTAACCAATAAAATCAACCACTTACAACATCTAAAATTTCGGCGCCTACGTCTTTTGAGGCTGCTTGAAATATATTTTTCTGTGCATAAGTAGGAGCCGAAACAACTATGTCACCCCGCGCGGGGGAATCCTTTGACAAAAGTACGAGTGAGGAATAGTGTGGCTCTGGAGGTACGCATGGCCTTCTTAGACTCGCCTCGGGATTGATGCATGAACCAGAATGACGATGACACCGATTGGATGATAGAAGACGACGTCGCGCCGCTCGACGCACCGCAGGTGGGGGCGTCGCCGGCTCCGCCGCCGTGGCGGGTGCTCATCGTGGATGACGACGTCGACGTCCACGTGGTCACCAAGTTCTCGCTCAGCAATGTGTGTTTCCTGGGTCGACGGCTCAGCTTCTTGCATGCCTACAGCGGCGAGGAAGCGCTGAACACCTTGCGCAACACGCCGGACATCGCGCTGGTGCTGCTGGACGTCATCATGGAGACCAGCGACGCCGGGCTCAACGTCGCGCGCCAGATCCGCGATACGCTGCACAACCAACTGGTGCGCATCGTGCTGCGCACCGGCCAGCCGGGACAGGCGCTGGAACACAGCATCATCCTCGACTACGACATCAATGATTTCTGGTGCAAGACCGACCTGACCACGCGCAAGCTCTTCACCACGGTCATTTCCTCGCTGCGCGCCTACCACGGGTTGGAAGAAGCGCACCGGCAGACGGTGACGTTGCAGGCCGAACTCGATCATGCGCAGCGCATGCTGGCCGCGGTCGACCAGCACGCCCTCATCGTCACCTTGAACCGGCGCGGGAAAATCGCCTCGGTCAACGACAAGTTCTGCAGCGTATTCCAGTTCGGCCGGGACGAGTTGATCGGGGCCGACCTGCGCCTGCTGCATCCGCCGCCCTACCCGCAAGATCAACTGGCCGACGCCCTGCAAGCGGTCAAGGACGGCGAAAGCTGGAGCGACGTCGTCACCGCCTGGCGCCGCGACGGCCAGGAACTGCGCCTGCGGGTGACGGTCAGCACGCTGGACGAACCGGCGACGCCATACATTGTGCTCGCCAGCGTTTTGCAAACGCTCAAAAAGCCAGCCTAAGTTACGGATTGTTAAGCGATTTTTCGGATATCCACAGCCTCTGTGGATATCTATGTGGACAACACCCCATTGACAACGCGGCGAGCCTGTAACGACGCGGTTCTCTACAAACTGCCCATCCAAAAGGCAAAATTAAACCCCTTAGAAATCAATGACTTGCCGCCACATCGATTGTTAAACAAAATTCTTTTAAAAAAATTCTTGTCAACATGATGTGTGCATAACTAAACACCGACCAGTTTCATGGACCGCGCTTAGCGATGCTCCTTGCGACGCTGTTGCGGATTGAGCAACACACGCTCGATCACTTCCGGCGCGACATTATGGGATTTCATGTATTCGATCGCGCAAATCGTATTGAAGCTCGACTGCACAACAATGCCACGGTCGACGACGGCGCTGCACTGCTCGTCGTGTCTTTGCTGGTGGAAATCGGTCTGCGGAACAGACTCCAGTCGGTGGGCTAGCAAGGCGTTCATCATGATCCTTAGCGAGAGGTTAGGGGATGTTTGATCCCGATCAAAGACGTGCAACGGGAGTATGAGCGACCCGGAGCCAAAGTCAATGTCAGGCTCCTATCATTCTGAAATTAAAATATTGCCTGTATTGAACGCAATGGACACGGGGCAATAACCGGGGCGATAATGACCGAATGACCCCTGAGACGCCGCGCCCCCGCCCCACTTCGCTGTTTGATTTATTCCTATCATTCACCATTTTGGCCTTGCAAGGCTTCGGCGGCGTGCTCGCGGTCGTGCAGCGCGAAATGGTCGAGCGCAAACGCTGGCTGACGCAGGAGGAGTTCATCGAGGACTGGGCGGTCGCCCAGATCATGCCGGGGCCCAACGTCGTCAACCTGGCCCTGATGATCGGCGGCCGCTACTACGGCCTGCGCGGGGCCATGACGGCGCTGGCCGGCATGCTGACGGTGCCGTTGATGGTGGTGCTGGGCCTGGCGCTGCTGCATGCGCACTACGCCAACCATCCGGGCGTGGCCGGCGCGCTGCGCGGCATGGCGGCGGTGTCGGCGGGCATGATCGCCGCGACCGGGCTCAAGCTGGCCTCGGCGCTGCGCAAGCATCCTTTGCCGATGTGGCTGACCGGACTGGTCGCGCTGCTGTGCGTCGGCTTCGTGGTGGTGCTGCGCCTGCCGCTGGCCTACACCCTGCTCATCCTCGGCAGCGTCGCCGTCACGCTGACCTACCGCACCATGAAAGGAAAGCGGCCATGAGCGACGCGCCCATCCATATCGTGCTGAGCTTTACCGATTGGCTCAACCTGTTCGGCCATTACATGCTGTTGTCGCTGCTGTCGATCGGCGGCGCGATTTCGACGACGTCGGAAATGCACCGTTTTCTGGTCGAGGAACACCATTGGCTGACGCAATCGCAATTCAACGATTCGATCGCCATCGCCCAGGCCGCGCCGGGGCCGAACGTGCTATTCGTCGCGCTGATGGGCTGGAACGTGGGGCTGAACGCTGGCAGCTACACGGCCGCGTTCGCCGGAGTGGCGGTGACGATGCTCGGCATTATGATTCCCAGCACCACGCTGACCTACCTGGCCGCGCGCTGGGGCCACCGCAACCGCGAACTGCTGGGTGTGCGGGCGTTCAAGCAAGGGATGGCGCCGGTGGTGGTCGGGTTGATGGTGTCGGTGGGGATTATATTAGGCAGCGCCAACGGCAACTGGACCACCGACTGGCCGTTGTGGCTGTTGTCGGTGGCCGCCGGGGTGGTGATCTGGCGCACCCGGCTCCATTTGCTGTGGCTGCTTGGCGCGGGCGCGGCGCTCGGGTGGTATGGGTTGGTGTGATCCAGAAAAACCCGGCACGGCGGGGTCGGACCCGTTCGGGTCCGACCCCAACGATTCATCGCCGTGCGGGTTAAAGATTACTTGTTCTGGTAACCGCCGTAATACTTGACGGGGCTCCAGTCCGGCCGCACCTCGGGCACGGCCGGCGCCAGCTGCTTGTACTCCGGCCCGGCATACACCACCTTGCCGTTGACAATGGTCAGGCTGCTTTCCAGATTCTTGATTTTCTCGACGTCCATCGAGAAGTAATCCTGCGGCAGGATCACCACGTCCGCGTATTGCCCCTTGGCCAAGGTGCCCTTGAGCTTTTCCTCGCCACTCATCCAGGCGCTGCCCTGCGTCATCAGCTTCAGCGCCTGATAGCGGCTCAGCACATCGCCCGGCTGCCACAGGCTCAGGCCGCCCGCCGTCTTGCCCGTCACCGCCCAGTAGATCGACGGCCACGGACCGTAGCTGCTCACGCGCGTGCCATCGGTGCCCAAGCCGACCGGAATTTTCATCTCCAGCATCTTCTTAATCGGCGGCATCTGGCGGGTTTGCGCGCCGTACTGTTTCCAGTACAGCTCGCCCTGGAAATGCATGCGGTTTTGCACGGCGATGCCGCCGCCCAGCGCCTTGACGCGCGCCAGCTGCTTGTCGCTGATGGTCTCGGCGTGGTCGAAGAACCAGCGCAGCCCGTTCAGCGGCGTGTCCTTGTTGACCTTCTCGATGACGGCCAGGTCGCGGTCGATGCTCTCGTCGTAGGTCGCGTGGATGCGGAACGGCCAGCGGTTCTTGATCAGCAGGCGCAACACCGGCTCGAGCTCGCTCTCCATCTCCTTCGGCATGTTCGGGCGCGGCTCGAGGAAGTTCTCGAAGTCGGCCGCGCTCCATACCAGGTTCTCGCCGCCGCCCTCGGTGTTGTAGCCGTTGGCGTAGAACAGATGGTCGTTCTTGTCCGGCTTGGTCTGCGTCAGCCAGCGCTGGTAATCCTCCAGCTCCTTGCCCGGCTTTTGCGCGAACAAATAATACGACGTGCGCACCGTTAATTTGCCGTTCTTGGCCAGCTCCAGGCTGACCGCGTAGTCGTCCGGATAAGCCTGGCCACCGCCGCCTGCATCGATGGCGCTGGTCAACCCGAGGCGGTTCAGTTCGGTGTAATACTGCCGCGTGGAATTGATCTGCTGCTCGCGCGGCAACACGTTGGTCTTGGCCAGGGTGGTGTACAGGATCATCGCGTTCGGCTTGGCGATCAGCAGGCCGGTCGGCTTGCCGTCCGCGCCCAGCTCGACCACGCCGTCCTTGTATTGGGTGTCGGCGTTGTAACCGAGCGTGGCGATGCCTTTCTGGTTGAGGAAGCCCAGGCCGTACAGGTACAGGATGAACACCGGCTTGTCCGGCACCGCCGCGTTGATTTCCGCCAGGGTCGGCAGCCGCTTTTCCTCGAACTGGAACTCGTTCCAGCCGCCCACGACCTTGATCCAGGCGCCGTCCGGCGTGCGCGCCGCCTGCTCCTTGAGCATCTGCAAGGCTTTCTTCAGCGACGTCACGCCGTCCCAGCGCAGCTCGGCGTTGTAGTTCAGCCCCTCGCGGATGATGTGCAGGTGGGAATCGTTGAGGCCGGGAATGACGGTCTTGCCGCCGGCGTCGATCAGCTGGGTGTTGGCCGATTTGAGTTTGAGGATGGCGGCGTTGCTGCCGACGGCCTGGATCTTGCCGTCCTGGATGGCGAGCGCCTGCGCGAACACGCCCTCTTTCGTCATCGTGGCGATCTTGCCGTTGGTGATGATCAGGTCCGTCGCGGCCTGTGCCGACGTGGCCAGTCCGGCGGTGTGGATCAGGGCGACAGCGAATGCGAGCTGCTTCAATTTCATCGTACTACTCCTAAAAATAATGGGCCGGCGCGGCGTGGCTACCGCGCCGGCCCACATCAAGGCCAACGAATTGAGGCTAGCTCAGTTCGTTTAGTCCTTGAGGGCTTCGACCGCGAAGGTCAGGGTAACGTCGTCGCCGACGTTCGGTGCGTATTTGCCTGCGTTAAATTCGGTACGCTTGATGGTGGCGGTGGCGTTGGCGCCGCAAGCCAGTTTCTTCATCATCGGGTGGTCCATGCACTTGAAGCCGGTCACGGTCAGCGTCACTGGCTTGGTCACGCCCTTGACGGTCAGGTTGCCTTCGATGGTCGACGGGGTGTCGCCCTTGAAGTGGACCTTGGTCGACTTGTAGGTGATGGTCGGGAACTTGGCGGTGTCGAGGAAATCCTCGCCCTGGATGTGCTGGTCGAACAGTTTCGAGCCGGTATCGACCGATTTGGTGTCGATGGTTGCTTCGACCGAGCCGGTCTTGGCGGCGCGGTCCAGCGTGATCTTGGCGCTGGTGTTGTTGAAGCGGCTCGTCTGCAGCGAGTAGCCGAAGTGGCTATACGAGAAGCTCGAGAAGGTGTGGTTGGCATCGGACGAGAACGATTCCGGTGCGGCAACGGCGGACATCGAGATACCAGCGGCGACCATCAGGGCAAAGATTTTTTTCATGTAGGACTCCAGAATGTTGGAACACAAATAAGAACGCAAACGGACGAGACTGGCCAGCCCGTTGATGTTCTCGAGTGGGAATGATTATGCTCGCGACATCTAAAGTTGTAAAACGAAAAATTTACCGC
>DATMSN010000536.1:0-7369 GCA_035565375.1 Duganella sp.
ATTACGCTGCGCTAATCCGCCCTACGCAATTCAAAGGAAAAGTAAGAATAACACCTAATATCGAAGTATTTCGAAAGTTCCTTGTGTTTTCTTTCTTTGCTTATTACTATTCTTTCCGTGGCGGCGTCCCGTGATGTCGCCACGACGGTTTCATTCACCTGGCTCGCCGTTGGAGCCGCCACCTGGAGAATTGCCTATGAACTATGTCAAAACCAAGGCCGCGAGCGTGGTCGCCGGCCTTCTGATGTCCTCCCACCTCGGCGCCGCGCTGGCCGCCACGATCACGGTCGGTCCCGGCCAGTCGATCCAGGGGGCGGTGACGCAGGCCGCCGCCGGCGACACCGTGCGCGTGCTGGCCGGCACCTACGCACAGAAGGTGGTTATTTCCGGCAAGTCCGGCAATGCGAACGCCTTCATCACGCTCAAAGGCGATCCGGGCGCGATCATCAGCGGTAGCGGCCTGAGCCCGTCAGGACGCCAGGGCCTCATCACGATCAATAATTCAAACTACGTGCGGGTCGAGGGGTTCGAAGTCGCCGGGTTGACGTCGAGCGGCAGCAACACGCCGGTCGGCATTTTGATCGAGGGCAACGGCTCGCATCTGCAGATCGTCAACAACAAGATCCACGACATCCGCAACACCAGCACCTGCAAGGACCCGTGCGCGGTCGGCGCCCATGGCCTGGCCGTGTTCGGCAAGAACGCGACCGGCGTCACCGACCTGCTGGTGCAGGGCAACGAGGTCTACAAGAACGTGCTGCAGGCCAGCGAGGCGCTGGTCATCAACGGCAACGTGGACCGCTTCGAGGTGCTCAACAACAATGTGCACGACAACAACAACATCGGTTTCGATTTCATCGGCTATGAGGGCGAGTGCCAGAATTGCGGCGAGAGCGACCGGGTCCGCAACGGCCTGGTGCGAAACAATATCGCGCAAAACAATTCCAGCGCCACCAACCCATGGTACGGCGGGGAAGGGTCGGCCGGCGGCTTTTACGTGGATGGCGGGCGCAACATCATTTTCGACCGCAACATCTCCACCGGCAACGACATCGGCTTCGAATTCGCCAGCGAGCACAGCGGTAAGGCCACCGAAGACATTTTGATGACCAACAACTTTGTGTACAACAACCGCGAAGCCGGCTTGTCGCTGGGCGGCTATTCGTCGGGCGCCGGCCAGGCGCGCCGCATCCATGTGAACAACAACTCGTTCTACAAGAACCAGGGCTGGGGCAGCGAGGTGGTGTTCCAGTACAAGGTGATCGACTCGCGCTTCGCCAATAACATTTTCTCCGGCGAAGGCACGGTCGCGGAAAACTACGTGGTCGAGGGCAGCGGGCACAGCGGAAACGTGTGGGGCGTCAACCTGTGGTGGGGCGCCGCGTCGGCCTCGACCAGCCTGCCGGGCACGCGCGTCGTCGCCGACCCGCGCTATGTCGCGCCGCAGACCGGCAACCTGAACCTCCAGGCCACCTCGCCGGCGATCAATGTCGGCGCCGTCGGCACCGCGCTGACGACCTGGAGCTCGCCGCTGTGGACGGCCTACTTCCCGTCGGGCTCGATCCCGGTCAACGGCACGCTGGACATCAACGGCCAGGCCCGGGCGGAGGGCGTGATCGACCTGGGCGCCGACGAATACGGCACGGCGCCATAACGGACGGCTTGGCACTGCGGCGGTCGCGCGCCGTGCCGACGCCTTTTAGAAGCCAGGCGGCGGCACTTCCGGAATCTGGTTGTGCAAACTGGCGTTGATCACATTCCAACCGCGGATCACCGCGATCGCGTAGCCCAGCTCGGCGATCGCGGTCTCGTTGAAATGCTCCTTGAGCCGGGCGAAGTCGTCGTTCCCGGGCTGGCGGTGCGGCAGCGCGTTGACCGCTTCGGCCCAGTTGAGCGCGGCGCGTTCGCTGTCGCTGAAGAACGACGACGGCGCCTCGCGCCAGCCGGCGATGGCGTTCAGGTGGCGCGGGTCGGCGCCCTGTTTGATCAGGTCGCGCCAGTGCATGTCGATGCAGACGCCGCAGCCGTTGATCTGCGACACGCGCAAGTTAACCAGTTCGACCAGGCGTGCGCCCAGCGAACTTTTTTTGACCGACGCCGACAGCGCGATCATCGCTTGCAGATTGGCGGGGGCGAGTTGGAAGAAGGAGGGCAGGCGGGAGGCTTGCGTCATGATAGTGCCTTTCAAAGGGTGGGGCGCACCATTGCGCCCTTCATACCCTGTAAGACGGGCCACCCGCGCCGCCTGTGACAGCTTTTAGAAAATAAATTGCGGCGCGCCGGCCAGCTTGTCCGGATTGCGCACCACCAGCACCGCCGCGATGCGGCCGTCCTCGATCACGAACGATTGCGCCGATTCGAGCTTGCCTTCGACATAGCGCAGCAAGCCCGGCTCGCCGTTGATCCGGGCCTGGCGATAGGCGACCCGTTGCGGATACTGGTGTTCCAGCGACCAGAACACGCCCGCCACCCGGCCGGCGCCGCGCAGGATGCGCAGGAACGACTTGATCTTGCCGCCGCCGTCGGACACCAGTTGCACCTCGTCCGTCATCATGGTCTTCATGGCGGCGCGGTCGCCGGCCTGGGCGGCGGCCATGAAGCGTCCCAGCAGCGCCCGGTGCGCCTCGCGCGGCACGTTGAAGCGCGGGGTTTGCTGCCGCACGCGCTCCTGCGCCCGGTGCACCATCTGGCGGCAGGCGGCCTCGCTCTTGCCCAGTATGTCGGCGATGTCGGCGTAATCGTGATCGAACACCTGCCGCATCAGGAAGGCGGCGCGCTCCTCGGGCGACAGGCGCTCGAGCACCCACAGGAACGCCATCGACACCTCGCTGGCCATCTCCGCGCTGCTTTCGGGCGTGCGCTCGTCGAGTTCGACGATCGGCTCGGGCAGCCACCAGCCGACGTAGGTGTCGCGCTCGGCCTGGCGCGCGCGCAGGCGGTCGATGGCCAGCCGGGTGGTGAGGGTGACCAGCCAGGCTTCGGCCGACTTGACCGCCTGCTGGTCGCTGCCGTGCCAGCGCAGCCAGGCGTCCTGCACCACGTCCTCGGCGTCGGCGCGCACGCCGAGCATGCGGTAGGCGATGGCGAACAGGCGGGGTCTGAGGGCGGTGAAGGCGGTGGGGTCGGTCATGGTGGCTGCGAATGGAGTGGGTCTGCATGCTAGACGCGCCAGGGGCATGCTTTGTGACATGCCCGGTTATTTAGCCACGAGTAGTTTATGGTTTTTTGCCCAATCGCGCAGTGCGTCGTTCAGGCGGGTTTGCCAGCCCTCGCCGGTCCCCTTGAAGGCGTCCACCAGATCGCGGTCGAGGCGGATGTTCATGGCGACCTTCGTGCCGCTTCCTGCCGGCCGGCCGCGTCCGCGCGTCGGCATCGTCCCCTCCCATTCCTCGTCGGTGTAGGGCCTTGCGTCCGGATCTTGCATCGCCGCGTTGGTGATAGCGGCGTCTTCTTCCCTGGTAGGGAGCACCGTACCTGGTTTAAGCTTCGGCATATCGTTTTACCTCTCTCAAGTTGGCTTTGCGCAGGCTGATGACGCGGCGCGCGTCGTCACGGTCCACATACACCACGTAGTGCAGGCGGTCGCCGATGTAGGCGATTGCGCAAATGCGCGCCTCGCCGTAGTCGTGCCGTTCGTCCTTCCACGTCAAAGCGTCTTCCCATTCGATCGAAGCGGCCGCCGCCAGCGAAACACCGTGCTTCTCGATGTTGGCGGCGTTTTTGTCTGCGTCGAATGCGATGTCCATGCGAATAATTGTAGATACAAATAATGGCGGGATCAACCCATTTTTGTATATACGCTTATTCTGCCGAATTCCCGGTCTGGCTTTTCACAGGCTTTCCGTGCCGCGCGCCCTGGTTCAGTGGTCCGTGTGCAGATACGACGGCGTCTTGGGCAGGCGCAAGCTGAACAGGAAGGCGATCGCCATCATGACGGTGACATAAATGTAGAACCAATTCTCGTGCCCCAGGTTCTTGAACGTGAGGCCGACGAATTCCGCCGAGCCGCCGAAGATGGCGTTGGCGATGGCGTAGGAAAACCCGACGCCCAGCGCCCGCACTTCCGGCGGGAACATCTCGGCCTTCACCAGGCCGCCGATGGACGTGTAGAGGCTGACGATGGCCAGCGCCACCGTGATCAACGCGAAGGCGACGTAGGGGCTGGTGTTGCCGCGCAGGATGGCGAGGATGGGATACGTCGCCAGCGCTCCGAGCGCGCCGAACAGCATCATCGAGCGCCGGCGGCCGATGCGGTCGGCCAGCATGCCGAACAGCGGCTGCATGCACATATACAGGAACAGGGCGCCGGTCATGACCACGCTGGCCGTTTTGGCCGGCATGCCCGAGGTGTTGACCAGATACTTCTGCATGTAGGTGGTGAAGGTGTAGAAGATCAGCGAACCGCCGGCCGTGAAGCCCAGCACCGTCAGGAAGGCCGGCATGTGGTGCTTGAAGAGCCCGGTCATGGTGCCGGCCTCCTTGTTGGCCTTGGCTTCGGCGCTTTGCGTCTCGTGCAGCGTGCGGCGCAGCAGCAGCGCCACCACCGCGGCCACCGCACCGATCACGAACGGAATGCGCCAGCCCCAGGCCTTCAGCTCGGCTTCGGTGAGCAGCTGTTCGAGCACCACGATCACCAGCACCGCGAGCAGCTGCCCGCCGATGAGCGTGACGTACTGGAACGACGAGTAGAAGCCGCGCTGCCCGCGCAGCGCGACCTCGCTCATGTAGGTGGCGGTGGTGCCGTATTCGCCGCCCACCGACAGGCCCTGGAACAGCCGGCAGAGCAGCAGCAGGAACGGCGCCCAGGCGCCGATCTGCGCATAGGTGGGCAGGAAGGCAATCACCAGCGAGCCGCCGCACATCATCGACACGGAGATCAGCAGCGAGGTCTTGCGCCCGACCTTGTCCGCAATGCGCCCGAACAGCCAGCCGCCGATCGGCCGCATCAGGAAGCCGGCCGCGAACACGCCGGCGGTGTTCAGCAACTGCACCGTCGGGTCCGACTTGGGAAAGAAGGCCGACGCGAAGTACAGCGCCGAGAAGGCATACACGTAGAAGTCGAACCACTCGACCAGGTTGCCCGACGAGGCCGCCATGATCGAGAAGACGCGGTGGCGTTTTTCTTCGGCCGTGTAGTGGGGAGGAGGAGAAGACGCGGAGGCCGACCGGCCATCCGTGACGGGCGTGACTGCGCTCATGATGGGCTTTGCCGCCCGGGACGGGCGATGTTGTTGGAAGCCACATTCTCTGCATGCGTGCGCATGCGCGCTGTCAGCCGGCGCCGCAAGCCTGATGCCGGAGGGGTTTAGAGGCGAATGCTGGCCCCGGTGCGTGCGGCTACAGCCGAAGCTTCACCAGCAGGATGCCCGCAAAGACGAGCAAGGTGCAGGCAATGCGGTGCCTGCCCAGCCGTTCCTTCAGAAGATAGGTGGATATCAGCGCCACGAAGAGAACGCTGCTCTCTCTCAGGGCCGAAACGCTGCCCATGGGCGCCTGCGCGAGCGCCCACACGGCAATCCAGTACGCGCCAATCTGCATGGTGCCGGCCATCGCGCTCAACGAGAGCGTTCGGGAGTCGACGCGAAACGCGGCGCGTCCTTTCCACCACAGGACGATCAATGCGGTAGCAATGCCGTCGCCAATGGTCAGCAGCACGGCAAAGCCCAGCGCGGACTCCGACCGGCGCGCTCCCAGCGCATCCACAACCGTGTAGGAGGCGATCAAGAAGCTGATCGCCATGGCATGGAGCGTTCCCCGATGGGCTCCTCCCTGCGACCGGTGCTGGAACGCGAACGCCAGCACGCCGATGCTGAGACACAGGACTCCGGCGATCTCCCCCGGTGAAGGCACCTCCGCCACCACGAACGCTGCAGCCAGCATCACGAGCAACGGGGCGCCGCCCCGCGCGATGGGGTAGACGTGCCCCAGGTCTGCGTGTTGGTAGGCGATCGGAAGGGCGAAGTGATAAACCGTGTGGATGCCTATGGAGAGGGCGAGCAGAGGCCAATCCGTCGACGCAAAAACACCCACGAATGGCAGCGCAACCAGAGAGATGCCGCTCCCGATCAATGTCGTGAGCGCCATCACGGCGATCTTGTCGCCGCCGATCTTGATGGCGCTGTTCCATATGGCGTTCATGAGCGCCGCCAGAAGAATGGCCAGGAATACACCGTCGCTCACGCGTCGACCGCCTTCTTCGAAAGATTCATCTTCCACTCCCTCTGGATCCTGATGGCCGCAATGGTGATTTCTCACTACCATTCCGTAAAGTTGAATTTCCTAGCCAGCAAAGTCAGAAATCCTGAATGCGCAATCTCAACCTCGACCAGGTCCAGACGCTCATCGCCATCGCCGACCTCGGCACTCTGGCGGCTGCGGCACAGGCGCTGCACTTCGCGCCGCCCACGGTCAGCCTGCACATCCGCGAGCTGGAATCGAGGCTTGGTGCAGTGCTGGTCGAAAGAGGGCGGCGCCAGGCCCGCCTGACCCCGGCCGGGTTGGCGCTGGTGGAAGGCGGCCGAAAGCTGCTCGCAGATGCGGACGAGCTGAGCGATCAGGTCCGCAGGAAATCGGAGGGGCGTGAAGGCGTTGTTCGAATCGGGTCGTCCGCCGGGGTCAGCGCGCATCTGCTGCCGGCACTGCTGGCCCGGCTGTCCAGGCGGAGCCCTGGCGTGGATGTCACGGTCAGCATCCTCAGCTCGGTCGAGGCCATTGCGCGGCTGCAGGCCGGCACGCTCGACATCGGCATCGTCGCGATGCCCCAGGCTCCCTGCGCGGGCGTGAAGACGATCGCGTGGCGCAATGACCCCATGGTGGCCATCGTGCCTCGCAGCTGGAAGGCCCCGAAGCTGATCACCCCTCAGTGGCTGGCCGAGCGCCCCTGGATCTCATTCGATCCCGCCACGCAGATGTACAGGCTCATTGCCGCATGGTTCGGCCAGGCCGGGCTCAATCCGCGGGCGCGGATGCATCTGAACTACCCGGAAGCCATCAAGAGCCTGGTCGCCGCGGGCCATGCAGCGGCCATCCTGCCGTTCGAGCCGCACAACAAGGACGCCATGGCGGATGCACTGGTGCTGCGGCATCTGAAGCCCACGCTCAGCCGCCCGTTGGGCCTTGCCCATCGCGTGACCAAGAGCCGTGACAACGCGATCCAGAGCGTGCTGCAGACCTTGGGGGAGTTCGCGTGAGGGGAGGGGCCCTAGAAAGTACCCGGCAGCAGGATGCCCGAATCCACCGTCTCGATGTCGGTGCGGCCGCAAAAAGCCATGGTGATGTCGAGTTCCTTGTGGATGATCTGCAGCGCGCGCGTCACACCTTCTTGCCCGTAGGCGCCCAGGCCGTAGAGAAAGCTGCGGCCGATCAGCGT
>DATMSN010000537.1:0-4364 GCA_035565375.1 Duganella sp.
CTACGGCAGCGTGGCCCGTCCCGACGGCTCCCTCGCCTACTACGCCGAGCGCGAAAACACCCTCGAGGACCGGGTCATCTTCTACTGGCTCGAGCCGCTCGACGCCGGCATCCCGCCTCGGCGATCTGGGCCTCGTCGGCGCCGATGACCAGGTGCACGTCGAAGCCCGCCTGCGCGAGCGACACGCATTGTTTGCGGTAGATGCGGATGTCGAGGCCCGGATGCACCGACGAGAAATGGCAGATTTTTTTCATGCCGCGGTTCCAGTGCTATGCCGCCAGCCTGGATGGCCGGTCGTGGTGTCGCGGCATGCGCGTCGGATCGACCAGCCACGCCAGCAGCAGCGCTTCATCGAGCAGGTTGGGATCTTGCGAGAGCGATTCGTCGGACAACAGCGTGTCGAGCTGCTCGCCGGTTTTGAGCGCGCCCTTCAACGCCGTCGAATGATCGAAGATGAATCCACGCAGGCTGGCGCCGATGCCTTGCGTGATCCAGTTCTGCGTCACGTCGAAGCCGCGCTTTTTTCGATTGAGCCGCACGACGTCGGGCACCAGTCCCTTGGCCGCGCCGCGCAGCAGCCATTTGCCGTAGCCGTTGGCGATCTTCATCCGGGTCGGCAGCGCCAGCGCGAACTCGATCAGGCGGTAGTCCATGAACGGCAGCCGGGTCTCGATGCCGTAACCCATCGAGTTGCGGTCCTCGTAGCGCAGCAGGGTGGGCAGGCTCCATTGCTGGATATCCTCGATCTGCCGGTCCGCCAGCGACATGCCGGGATCGCCCCACAGGTTGTGCGCGCCGGCCTCCCAATCGAGCAGGCGGAACGCGGTGGCCTTGTCCTTGTAGCGGCCCAGGTTTTGCCAGTACATGCGCGCCTGGCTGGCCTCGTGCGCCAGCATCAGGGCCAATGAATACATCAGCCGCAGCGCGCCCGCCGCTTCGCGCCGCCGCAGCGCCTCGCGCAGCGCGATGACGATGAACTTGCGGTAGCCGGCGAAAATCTCGTCGCTGCCCTGGCCGCCCAGCAGCACCTTGAAGCCGGCGTCGCCGACGGCGCGGAACACCGCGTTCTGCGCGATCGGACTCAGACCCGAAAACGGCGCCTCCTGGAAGGCCATCGTTCTTTCCAGCATCTCATACAGGTCCCAGCTGCTGTAACGGGGCCAGACATAGGTGACGTCGATGCCGGTGGCGTCGGCCAGCGATTGCGTGCCGGGGCCTTCGGAGGCTGGCTCGCACGGCGCGCCGAACGAGAACGCGTGCGTGCGCGCGCCGTGGCGCAGCATCATGCAGGCGATCGACGCCGAGTCCAGGCCCGCGCTTAACGAGACCGCGACCGGCACGTCGCTGCGCAAGCGCAGCTGGACGGCGCTGTCGAACAACTGGCGGCATTCTTCGAGCAGGTCGGCGTCGCTGATGTCCGCCATCGACGCTTGCCGCCGCGCCACCGCGTCCCTGAGCGAGTACCAGCGGCCTTCGCTGACGTTGATGCGCTCCGGCGACAGCTGGAACTTGATCCAGCAGCCGGCGGCCACCGCGTGGACGTGCTTGTAGGGCGAACCCGATTGCGCGGTCTCGTAGGCCTTGTAGCGCACGCCGCGCGCGCAGTAGGCGGTGTCGATGTCGGTGCCGACCATGTTGGCGACGCTGGCGACCGACGAGCCGAACACGATGTCGCCGTTCGGGCAGCGGCCCCACAGCAATGGCTTGACGCCGAAGCGGTCGCGCACCAGCCACAGCTCCCCGGTCTTTTCATTCAGCGCGGCAAAGGCGAACATGCCGTTGAGGCGGGGCAAGGCGTCCAGTCCCCACAGCGCCCACGCGCGCAGCAAGACCTCGGTGTCGCTGCCGCCGTTGAACGCCTGTCCGGCGCTGGTGAGCGTTTGGCGGATCTCGCGGTAATTGTAGATTTCGCCGTTGTAGACGATGGACCAGCCGGAGTCGGCGTCGACCATCGGCTGCGCGCCCAGCGCCGACAGTTCGATCACCGCGAGCCGGCTGTGGGCCAGCGTGACGGCGTGGCCGCGAAAGGCCACTTGCCTGGCGCCGCGCGCGTCCGGTCCGCGTCCGTCGATATAGCGAAAGGCGGCGGCCAGCGCCGCGGAGTTGTCGCATTGCGGCCCGCCGTTGTTGATCATGCCCCATATTCCGCACATTTTCTGTTCTCTCGATCGTGAAATTGCCATGATCGTAACTGAACAAAAAGACAACGAATGCGAGGTGGCTCAATATCGCGCGTGTTCCTTCACACTTGCATGTCGAACGCGCGCTCGATGAACCAGACCATTGCCACCAAGGCGATCGCGGCCGAACCGCCGGTGAGCAGGCGCCGGTAGAACACGGTGTTTCGCAGCGTAAATGCGACCGGGAGAAATAGTGCGACGATGCACAATTGCCCCAGCTCTACGCCGAGATTGAATCCGAACAAGCTTGCCAGCAGCGACGTTTTCGGCAGGCCCAAATCGATCAGCACGCTGGCGAAGCCGAAGCCGTGGATCAAGCCGAACGCGAAGGCGGCGACCGGCCGCCGGCCCCGGAACAGCGGGTAGATATTGTTGACCGCCGCCAGGATCACCGAGGCGGCGATGGCCGATTCGACAAAGCGCGACGGCAGCGCGAGCAGCGACAGGCTGGCCAGCGTCAACGTCAGCGAGTGCGCCAGCGTGAACGCCGTCACCACTTTGAGCACGTCGATGAAGGCGCCGCGCAGATTGTCCGACGGCGCGGCCAGCAGCACCGCCGGCAGCAGCAGCGACAGCAGGAACAGGATGTGGTCGTAGCCGATCCAAATGTGCCAGACGCCCTCCTTGACGTAGGTGCGGAACTGCCGCCAGCGGTCCGGCGCCGTCGGCGACAGCGTCTGGCGCGCGTGTTGCGGGTCGAAGATCGCGGTCGAGGTTTCGCCGTCGTGCGTCAGCCGCAGCAGGCCTTTGTGCTGCGGGTCGAGGTCGGCGAACAGGCGGTAGTCGATGGTCAGCTGGGTCATTGGCGCCGGGCAGGTGACGCCGAAACGTAGCACGCTGTAGGCGCCGTCGGTGTGGTCGTCGATCAGCTGGTCGGCGAGGTTGATGGCGCACGGTCCTTTTTCGGTCGATAGCTTCAAACGTTCCAGCGCATAGGCGCCGATGGCGGCGTGGCGCGCGCGGATTTCGTCCCATGTCAGCTTGCCGTCGCCATCCTGATCGAGGCCGATGGCGAAATCCAGGTCGCGCAGCGCGATGTCCCATTGGCCGGTCATGCGGTCGCCCTGCAAGGTCAGCGTCAGATAGCTGTCGCTCGGTTTGTGCGCCTGCGCCGGAAGCATGGCGCCGAACAGCAGCGTGAGGAGTAAAATCAGACGTAGCATCATGTTCCTATTTGTTGGTCCACGTAGGGCGGATTAGGCGGAACGCCGTAATCGGCCATCTATGGGCCGTCGACGGCGCATCCATGGCCGATTACGCTTCGCTAATCCGCCCTACGTGGTTCCGTTGGTTAGTTGGCGCATCAGGCGCTGCGCTGCGACGTCTTCGATCCGGTGCCGCGTTACCCAGTCGATGACTGGTTTGGCGGCGCCGGCTTCCCGCGCTCCCAGCGCCGCTTCGAGGTAGATACGGATGTCGGCCGGCTCCCTTTGCACCGCCCAGTTCTTGCGCGCCAGCGCCAGTGCGGTTTTCGCATCCCCACGCAGCAACAATTCAAACCGCGCCTGCTCGCGCTGATGCACGGTGTCGCCGCGCCGCGCGGCAGCGTCGAAACGGGCCGCGAGTTCCTTGATGTCGACGGTCAGCGCTTTCTCCTGGCCGCCCTGCTGCTTTAGCGCCAGCGCGCGGCGCAGCAGCAGCGCGTCGATCCGCGTTTGGTCGCGCAACAGCGTCAGCACCTCGCCAGACCGCTTTTGCTCCAGCAGGAAGTCGGCGTAGGCGCCGAGCAGGTAGCTGTCGCTTGGCGCCATCGCCAGCGCGCGCTGGTAGCGCGCCTCGGCCACGGTGGCGTCGCCACGACGCTGCGCCATCTCGGCCAGCAGGGTCAATGCCCATTCCCGCAATTCCGCCGGCGCGTTGGCGCTGCGCTCCAAGGTCAGGTCCAGCAGCTGTTCGCTTTTCGCGTTGCGCCCCGTGACCGTGCCGACGTTGGCGATACAGGTGACGGTGATCAGCTCCATCGCCAGGCTCGATAAGTGCGCGCAGCTGGCGGTGGCGCCGGCGTAGTCGCCCTGCACCGTTTGCACGGTCGCTTGCGTCAACCAGGCCTGCGCGTTGTCCGGTTGCGCCGCCAGCACGCCCTTCAGGTCCGCCAGCGCGGGGCCGAATTGATGGGTACTTTGCAGCAGCGTCGCGCGTAGCAGGCGCACCTGCGGCGGCGGCGCGGCCTGCGCCCACCACGGC
>DATMSN010000538.1:0-4341 GCA_035565375.1 Duganella sp.
CATCGAGCGGGTCGAGCGCGAGGTGCGGGTGCAGCTGCAGACGACGGCGCAAGCGGCGCACGCGGCCACCGTCCAGCAGTTCGACGACATGCGCCGCCAGTTGCAGGCGCAGGGGCTGGTCGGACGCGACGAGCAAAGCCGCGGCCTGAAGCAGTTCGCCGACAGCATGAACCAGACCTTGGCCCGGCTCACCGAGTCGAACGCGGCGCGCATGCAGGAGGTGCGCGCGACGCTCGAGGCCAAGATCAAGGATCTGCAGGCGGACAACGGCGCCCGGCTCGAGGAGATGCGCAAGACCGTCGACGAGAAGCTGCACGCGACCTTGGAGACGCGCCTGACGGCGTCGTTCCAGCAGGTGTCCGAGCGGCTCGAGCGGGTCCACCAGGGATTGGGCGAGATGCAGCAGCTGGCGCTGGGCGTGGGCGATTTGAAGCGGGTGCTGACCAACGTCAAAACGCGCGGCACCTGGGGCGAGGTGCAGCTCGAGATGCTGCTCGAACAGGTGCTTACGCCGGAGCAGTACGCGAAAAACGTCGAGACCATCGCCGGCAGCGGCGCGCGCGTGGAGTTCGCGCTCAAGCTGCCGGGCCAGGTCGAGGGCGGGGCGCCGGTGTGGATGCCGATCGACGCCAAGTTCCCCAAGGAGCAGTACGAACGCCTGCTCGACGCCGCCGAGCGCGCCGACGCCGACGGCGTGGCGCTGGCCGGGCGCGAACTGGAACGGGCGGTGCGCGGCGAGGCGAAGACGATCTCGGAGAAATACGTGTCGCCGCCGCACACCACCGATTTCGCGATCCTGTTCCTGCCGACCGAGGGGCTGTACGCGGAGGTGATGCGCCGTCCGGGCCTGGCCGACGAGCTGCAGCGGGTGCACCGCATCAGCATCGCCGGGCCGTCGACGTTGTCCGCCTTGCTCAACAGCCTGCAGATGGGCTTTCGCACGCTGGCGCTGGAGAAGCGCTCGTCGGAGGTGTGGCAGGTGCTCGGCGCGGTGAAGACGGAGTTCGCCAAATTCGGCGATGTGCTGGCCGCGACCAAGCTGACCTTGGAGCGCGCCGCCAAGAACATCGAATCGGCCGAAACCCGCAGCCGCCAGATGGCGCGCAAGCTCAAGACGGTGGAGGCGCTGCCGAGCGAGGCGGCGCAACTGCTGCTGGGGCCTGAATTAGATAAAAACGATCTCGAGACGGACTAAAACAACGGAGCCGATCATGCCAGGACGTAGCCTTGATTTTTCCACGGTCGGCATGCCGGCCATCCAGCGCGACAAGATCGTCAGCGCGGCCGACGCGGTCAGCCTGATACGCGACGGCGACACCATCGCCACCGGCGGGTTTGTCGGCGTCGGCTTCGCGGAGAATATCGCGGTGGCGCTGGAGCGGCGCTTCCTGGCCCCGGCGGCCGAGGGTGGCGGCCATCCGCGCGACCTGACCCTGGTCTACGCCGCCGGGCAGGGCGACGGCAAGGACCGTGGCCTCAACCACCTGGCGCACGAGGGCATGCTCAAACGCGTCATCGGCGGCCACTGGAGCCTGGTGCCCAAGCTGCAGCAGCTGGCCATCGGCGGCGCGATCGAAGCCTACAACCTGCCGCAGGGCGTCATCAGCCAGCTGTTTCGCGACACCGCCGCCGGCAAGCCGGGATTGCTGACGCACGTCGGCCTCGGCACGTTTGTCGATCCGCGCCACGGCGGCGGCAAGATCAACGAGCGCACCACCGAGGAACTGGTGGAGGTGGTGACCCTGGGCGGCAAGGAGCAGCTGTTCTACAAGGCGCAGCCGGTGCACGTGGGGATCATCCGCGGCACGACGGCCGACGCCAACGGCAACGTGACGATGGAGCGCGAGGCGCTGACGCTGGAGGCGCTGGCGATCGCGATGGCCGCGCACAACTCCGGCGGCATCGTCATCGTGCAGGTCGAGCGCGTCGCCGAGCGCGGCACGCTCAATCCGCGCCAGGTCAAGATACCCGGCATTCTGGTCGACTGCGTGGTGGTGGCGGAAAAGCCCGAGTATCACATGCAGACGTTCGCCGAAGCGTACAGCCCGGCCTACGCCGGCGAACTGCGCGTGCCGCTGTCGGCGATGGCGCCGATGCCGCTGTCGGAACGCAAGATCATCGCGCGCCGCGCGCTGATGGAGCTGCGGCCGAACAACGTCGTCAATCTGGGCATCGGCATGCCGGAGGGCGTGGCCAACGTGGCGGCGGAGGAGAAGCTGCTCGACCTGGTGACGCTGACGGCCGAACCGGGCGTGATCGGCGGCCTGCCCGCCGGCGGCTTGAACTTCGGCGCCGCCACCAACGCCGACGCCATCATCGACCAGCCCTACCAGTTCGATTTCTACGACGGCGGCGGGCTCGATGTGGCCTTCCTCGGGCTGGCGCAGGCGGACCGGCACGGCAATCTGAACGTCAGCAAATTCGGCAGCCGGCTGGCCGGCGCGGGGGGCTTCATCAACATCAGCCAGAACGCGCGCAAGGTGGTGTTCGTCGGCACCTTCACCGCCGACAAGGGGCGCACCCGCAAATTCGTCAATGAGGTCGAGCATCGCACCTACAGCGGCGAGTACGCCGCGCGGCGCGGCCAGGAGGCCTTGTTCATCACCGAGCGCTGCGTGTTCAAGCTGGTGCTCGACGGCGGCATGTCGGGGCTGGAGCTGATCGAGATCGCGCCCGGCGTCGATCTGGAGCGCGATATCCTGGCGCAGATGGATTTCAAGCCGTCGATCAGCGCGCAGCTGAAGGTGATGGACGCGCGCATCTTCGGGCCGTTGCCGATGAACTGGCGGGTGGACTTCCTGGCGCGGCCGCTGGAGCGGCGGCTGGTGTACGACGCGCAGCAGGGGCTGTTCTTCGCGGACTTCGAAGGCTTCGAGGTGGGCGACGCGGCGACCATCGGGCGCATTTGCGAGCTGGTGGCGGAGCGTCTGGCGCCGTTGGGGCGCAAGGTGCCGGCGGTGATCAATTACGATAATTTTTCGATCGCGCCGGACTTGATGGACCAGTATGTGGAGGCGGTCAACGGGCTGGCGGAGCGGTATTACAGCAAGGTCACGCGCTATGCGCACAGCACCTTCATGCGCGCCAGCCTGGGACGGGCGTTCCGCCGCATCGAAAAGGACGCGGCGCTGTTCGCCAACTCGGCGGAGGCGCTGCTGCGGTTGCGGCAGGACGAGTAGTCCCGGGCGGCGGATACATGGCGGATTACGCTTCGCTAATCCGCCATCTTTGAGCCGCCGTCGGCGCTAAATCAGGCCATCGAACAGGATGATATCGACCGTCTCGCCGACGGCGACATTGGCCTGCCCGTGGCGCAGCACGACGATGCAATTGGCCTCGGTCATCGAGCTGAGTATGCCCGAACCCTGCGCCCCCGTCAGCCGGACCAGCGCCTCGCCATCCGCGCCGGTGGTCAAGACGCCGCGCTGGTATTCGGTGCGCCCGGGCTTCTTGCGGATCGCCTGTGCCGAACGGACACGCAGCAACTGGTCGCCCGGTGCCTCGGCGCCCATCATGCTCAGCAGGGCGTGGCGGGCGAAGAAGTAGAAGGTGACCATCACTGCCACCGGGTTGCCCGGCAGGCCAAACAGGTAGGCGTTATGGCCGTTGGAGCGGATCCGGCCAAAGGCCATCGGGCGGCCGGGACGCATGCCGATCTTCCAGAAATGCACGTCGCCCAGCGTCGCCATGACCTGTTTGGTGTAATCCGCCGCGCCCACGGAGACGCCGCCGGAGGTGATCACGGCGTCGGCGCATTCGCAGGCCGTACGCAGGGCGTCCTCCAGCGATGCCGCATCATCTTTCACGATGCCCATGTCGACGATCTCGCAGCCCAGGCGCTGCAGCATGCCGAACAGGGTGTAACGGTTGCTGTCGTAGACGCAGCCTTCTGCCAATGGCTCGCCAATCGAACGCAGCTCGTCGCCGGTGGAGAAGAAGGCCACACGCAGGCGGCGCTGCACCGGCACTTCGGCCAGGCCAAGCGAGGCAACCAGGCCCAGGTCGGCGGGGCGCATTACTTTGCCTTTGCGAAGTGCGGGCGTACCGGCTGCCAGGTCCTCACCTTTGAAGCGGCGGTTGTCGCCGGTGCGCACAGTATTCGGCGCGATCGTTACGGCGACGTCGCTCAGGTCTGCCGCCAGCTCCTGCGGCAGCACGGTGTCGCAGCCATCGGGCATGACGCCGCCGGTCATGATGCGTACGCATTCGCCGGTGCCAGGCTTCAGCGCGGATGGTCGTCCTGCGTAGGCGGTGCCGATCACCTTCAGCGTCGTATTGCCTTCTGGCTTGAGCTGTGCGCCGGCAAACGCGAATCCGTCCATGGCGGAGTTGTCGTGCGCG
>DATMSN010000539.1:0-2433 GCA_035565375.1 Duganella sp.
GCATTCGCTGCCGGTGGCGTCGCTGGCGGCTCGCGGCGGCAGCGAGACCGCCACCGGGTTGTGGGTGCGCCGCGTGCTCACCGTGCTGCAGTTTTCCAGCGCGATGGCGCTCAGCGCCACGGCGCTGGCGGTCAGCTGGCAAACCTGGTTCGCCAGTCACGCGTCCCCCGGCTTCGACACCGCCAACCTGATCGTGCTCCCGCTTCCCGACAACACCGAAGGCACGCCGGCCGCCAACGCCTTTATCGAGCATCTGCGCCACGTGCCGGGCGTGGAGGCGGTGGCCGCGATTTCCGAGGCGGTGGGCCGTGACGGCCGCAAACTGGTCAACATCATCACGGCCAAGGATGGCCGGGAGATCCCGATGGAGGCCAAGTACGTGTCGCCGAACTGGTTCGAGGTGCACCGCGTGCGCGCGCTGTACGGACAGCTGTTCAACCCAGCCCACGATCCGAACGACACCAAGAACCTGGGCGGCGTGGTGCTGAACCAGGCCGCAGCGCTGGCCCTGGGCTATGCAACGCCGCAGGACGCGGTCGGCAAGACGCTGCCAAGCGGCCTGCAAATCAACGGCATCGCCCCGGATATCCGCTTCCAGGGACTGCGCCAGCCGACCAAGGCGATCACCTACGGCATAAGGCCGGCGGGCGTGCTGTCGATCCGGACCACCGGCCCCATGCCGGATGCGTACGGCGCCATCGAGCCGGTGTGGCGCCGCAGCTTCCCCAATGACATCATGGAAATCGAAACGCAGGCGGCGGTGCTGGCAGAGGGTTACGCCACCGACGCGCGGCTGACGCGCATCCTCGCCAGCACCGGCGCGGTGGCGATCGCGCTGGCGGCCTTCGGCATCTACGTGCTATCGGCCTACAGCGTGCAGCGCAGCCGGCGCGAGATCGTCATGCGCAAGCTGCACGGCGCGCGGCGGGTCGATATCGCACTGATGATGGGGCGCGAGTTTTCGTCGCTGGTCGGCGCCGGGGCGCTCATCGGCCTGCCGCTGGCGGCGGTGGCGATCGAGCGCTATCTGGCCAGCTACACCGATCGGGCGCCGATCGGCATGTGGACGCTGGCGGCTGCGCTGGCGATGGCGGCGCTGGTGGCCCTGCTGGCGACCACGCGGCACACGGTAAAGGCATTGGGCATGTCGCCAGCGATGGCGCTGCGCGACTAAATCGAGGCAATCAGGGGGATCAAGATGGGACTACGAGACTTTCGCATCGGCTGGCGCTTGCTGGTGCGCCAACCATTCCAATCGGCCGTCGAGCTGCTCGGGCTGGCGACCGGCTTTGCGGTCTGCTTCCTGCTGCTTGGCTTTGTGTACTACTCGTTCGGCTACGACAGCGACGTGCCGCAGCGCGAGCGCGTATTCGTCATCAAGCATCGGCTCAACTTCATCCCCCAGCCTCAGTGGATGGAGTACACACCGTTCGCGCTGCGCGAGGTGGCGCTGCGCAGCGGGCTGCCGCTGGAGGCCAGCGTGTGGTGGCCGCACAAGACGACGGCGCGGCTGGATGGACGGACGCGGGAGCTGGAGATCACGGCGGTCGATCCGGCCTTCGAGCGCATCGCCGGCCTGCGGGCGCAGGAAGGCGACCTGCGACAGGCGCTGACCTTGCCGGATGGACTGGCGGTGACGCGGCAAACCGCGCTGCGGTTGTTCGGCAACGTCCATGCCTTGGGCAAGACCGTGGAAATCGATAGTCAAACCTTGCAGGTGCGCGCCGTATTGGCCGACCGGCCCGGCAACAGCACCTTGCAGTTCGGCGCGATGGTCGGCATCGGCAGCGCGCTGTGGCCGGACAAGGAGCGCCAGCGGGCGCTGTCGAACTGGATGGGTATCGAAGGCCGGATCTACGTCAAGACCGGCGCCGGCGTCAGTGCGCAAGCGCTGCAAAAAGTACTGCAGGATGTGATCGATCGGGCACCGTGGGGTGAAATGGCCACGCCCGAGATGAAGGCCGCGCTGGGCGGACGCAAGATGGTCGATATCGGCCTCGGTCCGCTGGCCGACGCCTACTTCGACCGCACCGTCGCCAACACCATGGGCACCGGCCCGCGCGGCGACATGCGCCTGGTGCTGGCGATGGGTGCCGCCGGCCTGCTGATCCTCGGGCTCGCGGTGGTCAACTACGTCAACCTGGCGACGATGCGCACCCTGCGCCGCCAGCGCGAGATCGCCATGCGGCGCGTGCTTGGCGCCACCACGCGCCGGCTGCTGGCGCAGTTCATGGCCGAATCGGTGCTGCTGTCGCTGGCCGCCGCCGCGCTGGGCATGCTACTGGCATGGCTGCTGCTGCCGCTGTTCTCCGAATTGCTGCAACGCCGGCTGGACGGCATCTTCACGCCGCTGTCGACGGCGGCGTGCCTGCTGTTCGGCGCCTTGGTGGGGGCAGTCGCGGGCCTGTATCCGGGCTGGCTGGCGCGCGGCGT
>DATMSN010000540.1:0-1867 GCA_035565375.1 Duganella sp.
CTTGACGGCCTTGTAGAACTTGGTGCCGTGCGGCAGCGGCACGCGCATGTCGGCGCCGCCGTAGGCCAGCAACAGCGGCTGCTTGATGCGCGCCGCCTGCAGCAGCGGCGAGGTGGCCTTGAGTTGCTCGGCGTCCTTGACCTGGTCGCCTACCAGCGCCGGCATGCCGTATTGTTTCCAGGCGTCCGGCAGGTCGGACGTGAAGTTCCATTGGCCGTCATACAGCAGGTTGATGTCGGTCACGCCGGCCCAGTCGATGCCGCATTTGTACAGATCGGGATCGTTGATCAGACCCATCAGCGTGGCGTAGCCGCCGTAGCTGGCGCCGGCGATGCAAACGCGCTTGGCGTCGGCGGTGCCCTGGTCGATGGCCCAGCGCGCGCCGTCGGCGATGTCGTCCTGCATTTTCAGGCCCCACTGCTTCCAGCCGGCGCGGAAATGTATGGCGCCGAAGCCGGTGCTGCCGCGGTACTCCGGCTCCAGCACCGCGTAACCGCGCGAAGCCAGGAACTGGGCGTCCGCATTCCAGCCCCAACTGCCGCCGCGCACGTAGGGGCCGCCATGGACCAGCACCACCAGCGGCAGGTTCTTGCCGCTGCCGCGCGGCAAGGTCAGCCAAGCAGGGATATCAAGGCCGTCGCGCGCCTTGTAGTGGACCAGCGATTGCTGCGCCATTCGCGTCGGATCGATTTGCGGATGGCTGCCGCCGACCAGGTTGAGCTTTTTCGTCTCGCTGTTGTAGAGCATCGTGCGCGACGGGAACAGGTCCGAGTACGACTCCACCAGCACCCATGGCGACTCCGGCCTGGTCGGCAAGGTCAACAGGTTGATGGTGTTGGGCAGCATCTCGTCGATCTTGGCCTGCATCGCTTTCATGCCGTCGTCGAGCCAGGTTGTGTCCAGGGCGTCGGTCATGCGCCGCACGCCGATCAGTTTTTTCTTGTCGAAGATCAGCTTGCCACTGAAATCGTAGCCGTCCAGCAGGATCAGCGGCTGGTCCGAGATTTTGTTGGTGGCGAAATTGAAGGTGTACACGGCCGCCTTGTCCTTGCCGCCATAGCTGACCACGTACAGCGTGCCGTCCGGCCCGAAGGCCAGCGGGGTGAAGGAGCCCTTGCCGCCGGTGTAAGTGGAGAAATCGACCAGCTTGCGCCATTCCTGGTCCTTGGCCGGGTCCCGATAGTAGATCGTGCTCACGCCTTTCTCCACCGTGGTGGTCAGGCGCGGCTCGCCGTTGTTGTCCAGTAGCCAGTGCATGCTGTCGCCGGGACGCTTGAACGACGTGTAGCGGCCGGTGAGCGTGTTGAGGCGTTCCAAATCGACATGGTCGATCTGGCCGTCACCCTGGATGGCGGGATTGACCACGTAGACGAACTCGGAATCCTGGCCGTTCTGCTGGCCCAGCAGATAGGTATGCCAGGGCAGCAGCTCGTGGCTGCGGATGGCGCTGCCGCCGCCGACGGTGATGAACGGCTGGCCGGCGCGGCTGGCCAGTTGGATGAACTTGGTGCCGTCGCGGTTGACCGCGTACAGGCCGGGGGCGTAGCGGGCGTCGCCCTGGCCGACGCTGCGGTCGGTGGCGGTGAACACCAGCCGCTCGTCGTTGACCCAGTCGAAACGGCCGATGTCGGCGTCGCTGAAGTTGCCCACGCCCTTGACGCTGTTGTCGCTGAGGGTGATCACGGCAAGGGCGTCGCGGTGGTTCTTTTGGCTCAGGCGCACGGCCAGGTACTTGCCGCTGGGCGAGAGCAGCGCGCCGCTGTCGTCGAAGCTGTCGCGCAGGCGCCAGGTCGTCAGGTTCAAGGTCGCCAGCGCGGCGCCATAGCGGGCAGTAAATTGCGCCTGCAGGCGTGCTGGCGCCGTTTCC
>DATMSN010000541.1:0-21903 GCA_035565375.1 Duganella sp.
CCGCGCGCCGGCTGCGCACCATCCGCACGCTGACCGACGCCGGCATCCCGGTGGCCGTCAGCGTCGCGCCCATCATTCCGTTCATCACCGAGCCGGATATCGAGCGGTTGCTGGAGGCGGTCAAGGAGGCCGGCGCCGTCACCGCCCACTACACGGTGTTGCGGCTGCCGTGGGAGGTGGCGCCGCTGTTCCAGCAATGGCTGCAGGCACACTTCCCGGAGCGGGCGCAGCGTGTGATGAACCGTGTGCGCGAAATGCGCGGCGGCAAGGACTACGACAGCAATTTCGCCTCGCGCATGAAGGGCGAGGGCGTGTGGGCGGAACTGATACGGCAGCGCTTCAAGATCGCCTCCGAGCGCTTGGGCCTGTCGGGCAAGGGCAGCCGCTTCCACAGCATGGACGCGTCGCAGTTCACCCGGCCGCTGGTGGTGCCGCCGCTGGGCGCGCGGGCCAGGCCGGCCAATGAAGGCCAGCTGGATTTATTCTGACGGACTATTGGAAGGAGGGGCGGACGGATCGGCATTCAGCGCGGCCAGGTGTCGTTCGATCTCGAAGACATGCTGGTCGTGGCGGCCCAGTTCGCGCAGGGCGCTGGCCAGATGGTTGAGGTAGTCGCTGTTCGGGCCGCTGGGGCCGGCGGAGCGGGCGATGTGGCGCGCGATTTCCTGCTCGGAGGCCTCGCCGAGGAAGGCGGTGTTGTCCGGCGTCGCGATATAGACCAGGCCGATGACGTTGTCGTTGTCGCCGCCGCTGTTGGCGTTGGCGTTGCTGTCGCGGTGCCCTTCGCGTGTGCCGCCGTCCGGGTTGTCGTCGAAGGTGATCGGTATCGCCAGCCGCAGGTAGCCGTTCTTTTCGCGGTGGTCCAGGTGGGCGAACACTTCCGGCGTCACCAGATAGGCCATGCCATGGCAAATGGCGCCGGCTTGCTCGATGATGGTGACCACCCGGCCCGGCGCTTCCGGCGTGCCGCGATGGTCGTGCGAGCCTTGCCAGAAGCGTCGCGTCCAGTTGGCGATGCAGGCCGGACGCCGCTGCAGGTAGGGGAAGTCGGCCTTGTAGATCAGCGAGCCGTAGCCGAACAGCCATACGCTGTGCTGGCCGTCAAATTGATCCATTTGCTGATTGATGGCGATGGTGTCTGCTGTCATGATCGCTGTCGTTTCTTGCGGCGGTAGTGGGGAAAATGTAAGATATCTTAACTGAGCGGAACGTTCCACTGGTCCGCCGCAACGTATTCACGCAGGAAATCAACGAAACTTTCCGCCGCAGGCGACAGCGCCCGCGCATTGCGCGTGTAGACAAAAAAACGACGCGTGAGTGCGGGATCGACCAGCGGGCGCATCGTCAGACCGTACAGCCGCACCATTTTTTCCGCGTACGGCAGGCAGACCGTGATGCCCAGCCGCGCGTGCACCATCGCCAGCGCGGTGGTCATGAAGGTCACCTCGTTGTAGGGATTGAGCGACAGGTCGCGGAACGACACATGCATATCGCGCAGCAACCGCTCGGTGAACTGCCCCTGCAGCGAAATGAACGGAAAATCGTTGATGTCGGCCCAGGTGATGCGCGCGCGCGACTCCAGCGCGTGCCCGGCCGGAAACACCACCACGAACGGCATCTCGAACAACCGCTGCGCTTCGATCTCGGCGGTGGCGTCGCGCTCGGGGCCGATGCCGAAGTCGGCCTCGCCGCTGAACACGCGCGCCGACACCTGCTCGACCGGGCTGTCGGCCAGGCGCACCTGGATGTCCGGATGGCGCGCG
The DNA here is from genome assembly GCA_035565375.1 of Duganella sp. Taxonomy (GTDB): domain Bacteria; phylum Pseudomonadota; class Gammaproteobacteria; order Burkholderiales; family Burkholderiaceae_D; genus Rugamonas. The sequence goes on from DATMSN010000541.1 coordinate 1,764, forward strand.
GCGTAGGCGGCGATGGCTTCGGGCAGCAAAGTGCACGACAGCATCTGCGGCGCGGCGATGCGCACGATCCCCTGCTTGAGCGCCTTGCGGCTGGCGATGTCGGCCATCGCGCGGTCCAGATCCTGCAGCATCTTTTCGAACAACGGCGTCAGTTCGCGTCCCAGTTCCGACAGCTGCGTCTTGCGCGTGGTACGCTCGACGACACGCACGCCGAGCATCTGTTCGAGCTCCTTGATCTGGCCGCTGAGCGCGGATTGAGTCAGGTTGAGATGCTCGGCCGCTAGCGTGAAACTACCGGTTTTGGCCAGCGCCACGAGCGCGCGCATTTGTCGCAAGCTAGGATTCATTTGAAAACCTGATAAATTGAATGAAAAATACCATTTGTATGATATCTGAGATTCGCATCTAATGTCGGAGGACAGAAAAATTGGAGGCAACTATGAAAATCAAACAAATTCAATGGTTTAGGACGCGCAAGGCGCCCAAGCACGCTGCCTGGACGGCGGCGTCGTTCCCGGGAGATCAAGCATGAAGCTCGCCACCCTGAAAGACGGCAGCCGCGACGGCCGCTTGGTCGTGGTCAGCCGCGACCTGTCGCTGTATCAGCCGGTGCCGAAAATCTCGGCCACCTTGCAGCATGCGCTGGACCATTGGGATTTGGTCGCGGAACGGCTGCAAGCGGTGTACACGCTGCTCAACGCCGGCGACGCCGTCGACGCCATGCCGTTCGACCAGCAAGCCTGCCACTCGCCGCTGCCGCGCGCTTACCAATGGGCGGACGGTTCGGCCTACATCAACCACGTCGAGCTGGTGCGCAAGGCGCGCAGCGCCGAAGTGCCGGCCTCGTTCTACACCGACCCGCTGATGTACCAGGGTGGCTCGGACAGTTTCATCGGCCCGCGCGATCCGATCTACGCGTTGTCGGAGGAGTGGGGCGTCGATCTGGAGGCCGAGGTGGCCGTCATCACCGGCGACGTGCCGATGGGCGTGAGCGTGGCCGATGCCGGCGAGGCGATCCGGCTGGTCATGCTGGTCAACGACGTCTCGCTGCGCAACCTGATCCCGAACGAACTGGCCAAGGGCTTCGGCTTCTTCCAGTCCAAGGCGGCCAGCGCGTTCTCGCCGGTGGCCGTCACGCCGGATGAACTGGGCCTCGATTGGGCCGACAGCAAACTGCATTTGCCGCTGCTGGTCGACATCAATGGCAAGCCGTTCGGCAAACCGAATGCGGGCGAGGACATGACCTTCAACTTCGCGCGGCTGGTCGCCCACGCCGCCGCCACGCGGGAACTGGCGGCCGGCACCATCATCGGCTCCGGCACCGTCTCCAACAAGCAGGGTGGCCTCAATGGTTCGAGCATCGACAACGGTGGCGTGGGGTATTGCTGCCTGGCCGAAGTGCGCATGTACGAAACCATCGAGACCGGCAAGCCGCAAACCGGCTACCTGAAATTCGGCGACAGCGTGCGCATCGAGATGCGGGACGCGCGGGGCGCCAGCATCTTCGGCGTGATCGAGCAGACCGTCGCGCATTATGGGGAGCGTCAGCGATGAAGCTTTACACCTACTTCCGCAGCTCCGCCGCCTATCGGGTGCGCATTGCGCTCAACCTCAAGGGACTGGCCTACGATGCGCAACCGGTGCACTTGTTGCGCGACGGCGGCGAGCATCTGTCAGACGCTTATCGCGCGGTCAATCCCGCCAAGCTGTTGCCGACCTTGGAGGATGACGATGGCGCCGTCATCGGCCAGTCGCTGGCGATACTCGAATATCTGGAGGAGACGCGTCCGCAAACGCCGTTGCTGCCGGCCGATCCGGCGGGTCGGGCCCGCGTGCGCGCGCTGGCGCTGACGGTGGTGGCCGATACGCACCCGCTGGGCAACCTGCGTGTGCTGAAGTACATCAAGGGCGAGATGGGGCAGACCGAGGAGGTCAAGCTGGAGTGGCATCGGCATTGGTTGCACAGCGGTTTGCAGACATTGGAATCGCTGCTGGCCGGCGATGCGCGCACTGGTATCTATTCGCATGGCGATACGCCCACGATCGCCGACTGCTGCCTGGTGCCGCATGTGTTCAACGCGCAGCGGTTCGAGGTGGATACGGCGCCTTATCCGACCGTCATGCGCGTCAACGCCGCCTGTGTCGAGCTGCCGGCGTTCCAGCAGGCGCACCCGTCGCAACAGCCCGACGCGGAGTAAAACGAAGCCCGGGAACCCGGAGAAAATCTGAAACACGTAGGGCGGATTCGGCGGAACGCCGTAATCCGCCATTGCGTGCGCCGCCAGCGGCTCTTAGATGGCGGATTACGCTGCGCTAATCCGCCCTACGTGTTTCAACGATTCTCCTCGTGTCAGGCCGCGCGCAGCGCGTCCACTATCTTCATCCGCGCCGCCCTCAGCGCCGGCAGCACGCCTCCGATAAAACCCATCACCAGCGAAAATGCCAGTGTCTTGGCCACGATACCGGCCGTCAGCCGGAACCCGAACGCCAGCTCCGAGAACGACTGGAAATTGGTCGTCGAGAACGAGATAAACCGCATCAGCGACGCGCACGCCAACCCGACTGCGCCGCCGACCACCGCCAGCAGCATAGCCTCGGCCAGGAACGCCGCCAGAATACTGCGCCGCTGAAACCCCAATGCCCGCAAAGTGCCGATCTCGCCGACCCGGTTGGCGACCGACGCGTACATGGTGATCGTCGCGCCGATCATCGCCCCGATCGAAAAAATAACCGATAAAATCAGCCCCAACACGCTGATGAAGGTCGATAGCGCCTTGGACTGCTCCGAATAAAAAGTCTGCTCCCGCTTGGCGTCGAGCGTCAGGCGCTGATCGCCTTCGATGTCCTTCTTGAAGCCGTCGAACAGCGACGTGTCGGCCAGGCGCAGCACGATCGCCGAGTAGGCCAGCCGCCGGAAAGCCGGCATCAACTGATCGGCGTCGCCCCACACCTCGGAATCGAAGCCGCTGTTGCCCGCGTCGAACAGGCCCACCACCGTCCATTCGCGCTGGCCGAAGCGCAGCGTCTCGCCGATGCCGGCGCCGGAGAAGCGGCGCGCGATGCTGGCGCCGGCGATGATCTCGGACGCGCCAGGCCGGAACATCCGTCCCGCCGTCAGCCTCACTTGCGGCCGCAGCGCCAGCCCGCCCGGCGCGATGCCCCGGATGACGACGTTGGACGGTTTGGCCGAGCCGCGTTTGTTCAGGGAGATGAGCACCACCGTTTCCTTCGACAGCATCGGCCGGCCGTCGGCGCCCAGCGCGATGGCCGGATGGCTGGCGACAATGTTCGCCTGGGCGCGGTCCACGCTGCTCTGCACCTCGGTGTCGGCGCCGCGCCGTGTCAGCACCACGTTGTCGTATTCGCCGGTGCTGACCAGCGTGTTGCGCAATCCTTCATCGAGCATCAGCACCGTCGCGAAAACGAACACCACCAGCGCCAGTCCGGCGCCGGTCAGCGCCGTCGTCAGGCGGCGTGCCCACAGGTTGCGGGCGACGTAGGAAAGGGGAATCTTCATCCGATGCTCCGCAGGCCCTCGACGATGTTGATGCGGGTCGCCCGCAATGCCGGCGCGATGGCCGCGACCGAGCCGATGGCCAGCGCCGCCAGCACCTGCTCGATCACGGTCAGGCGCGTCACCTCAAAGACGGGAAACATCGTTCCCATCACGGTGCCGAGGAAGGCGGCGAACGGAAACAGCACGACGATGCCGAGCGCCGCGCCCAACAGCGACAGCAGCAGCGATTCGCCCAGGATCATCGCCGTCAGGAAGCCGGGGCCGAAGCCCAGCGCCTTGAGCGTGGCGTATTCGCCGAGCCGTTCGCGCGCGCTCATGGCCATCGTATTGGCCATCACCGCCGCGATGATGACGATCACGACGAACGACACCACGCGGATCGCCATCACGATCGCCTCCGACATGGAGACAAAACCGAGTTGGAAAGCCTTCTCCGTTTCGGTCAGGGTCTCGGCCAGCGAGTTGCTGAATTCCTTGTCGATCGCGGCGGAGACGGCTGCGGCGTTCTCCGGCGCGTCGATCCGCACCACGTACACGCCGACCTGGTTGGCCCGGCGGGGCAGGGTCTTCTTGAGCGACTCGTTGACGTAGTCCCAGTGCAGGAACAGGGTGGCGGTGTTGGTCGTGCTTTGCCTGCCATCGAAGATGCCATGCACGACGAGCTCCCAGTCGCCGGGATAGATGGTGCCTTTGAGCGGGATGACGTCGCCGACCTTGAATCCGAACTGGTTCGCCAGCTTGCGGCCCACGATGGCGCCTTTGCGGTCGCGCAGGAAGGCGGCGCGCTGGTCCGGGGACAGCAGATAGTCGGGATAGATATCCAGGTAGCTGGCGCCGGAGATGGCGAACTGCGCGAAGAAGTTTTTCGGGTCCTTGTAGACACCCTGGAACCAGTTGGCGTAGCCCACCCCGGTCACGCCGGGCACGGCGCGGATGCGCGCCTCGTACGAGAGCGGCATCGGAAACACCAGCGATGTCTTGTTACGCGTGACCAGCGTGGTGTTGGAAGCGCCCTCGGCCCCGGCGTACCAGGCGTCGATGACGGTCTGCAGCAGGCCGAAGGCGAAGATCGCCACCACCAGGCCGAGTATCGTCAGCGACGTGCGCAGCTTGTGGCGCAGGGCGTTCTTGACGATCAGCCGCAGCGTGTACATGGTGGCGTCCCCGCGTTCGGTGTCGGATTCAGGCGCGCCACGGCTCGTGCGCGAGCAGTTCGCCTTTTTCCAGATGCACCACGGTGCGGGCATGCGCCGCCGCCTGGGCGTCGTGCGTGACCATGATGACGGTCTTGCCCAGTTGCTGGTTCAATTGCTGGAGCAGGGACAGGATGTCGGCGGCCGACTGGCGGTCAAGGTCGCCGGTCGGCTCGTCGGCCACGATCAGGGTCGGATCGCTGACGATGGCGCGGGCGATCGCCACCCGCTGCTGCTGGCCGCCGGACAGCTCGTTCGGCGTGTGGTCCATGCGGTCGGACAGGTTGACCATCTCCAAGGTCAGCGCCACGCGCTCGCGCCGTTCGCGGCGCGACAGGGGCGTGAGCAGCAACGGCAGCTCGACGTTCTCGAACGCGGACAGCACCGGCATCAGGTTGTAGAACTGGAAAATGAAGCCGACGTTGGCCGCGCGCCAGCTAGCCAGTTCGGTCTCGCCCATTGCGGCGATATCGAGGCCGGCGATGCGCAGCACGCCGCGATCGGGCTTGTCGATGCCGGCGATGAGATTGAGCAGCGTGCTTTTGCCGGAGCCGGATGGCCCCATCAGCGCGGTGAAGGCGCCGGCCGGTATCGCCAGGCTGATATCGCGCAGCACTTCCACCACCTGGTCGCCACGATGGTAGGACTTGACCAGATGCTCGATCAATACCAGCGGCTCGGTCATTTCTTCGCCACCTTGACGGCCTGGCCGTCCCGCAGCCCGTCGTCCGGCGCCAGCACGACCTTGTCGCCGGATTTCAAGCCCGTCACCTCGACCAACTCGCCGATTTTGCGGCCCGGCGTGACCGGCACCCGCCTTACCTTGGCGCCGCCGGCGTCGAGCAGGAACACGGCCGGCGGGCCTCCACGCGTGACGATCGCCGCCTGCTGTACGGCGGCCACGGGACGTTTTTCCTCCGGCGGCACCGCGCGGGAGAGGAAGGCGACTTTGGCGCTCATGTCCGGCAGCACGCGCGGATCGCGCTCCAGAAAGCGCACCTTGACCAGCAAGGTCGCCTTGCTGCGGTCCATGGTCGGCACCATGCGCGAGACGGTGCCGGCCAGGCGCAGATCGGGGAAGGCGTCGAGCTGGATTTCGGCCGGCTGGTCGACGCGGATCTTGCTCAGATTGGACTCGGAGACGTCCGCCTCCACCTCCAGCGTGTCCATGTCGGCGATGGTGACGACGGCGCCCTTGCTGTCGGCGGCGGAGGAGAAGGGCGTGATGTTGTCGCCGACATTGGCGCTCTTGGTCAGGATCACGCCGTCGAACGGCGCGCGTATCACCGTCTGGTCCACCGCCACCTGCGCCGCCTGCGCGTTGGCGCGGGCGGCGGCGATGGCGGCCTGGTAACCGGTGATGCTGGCCTGGGCTTTGTTCAGCCGCGCCTGCGCCGCGTCGTAGGACGCGGCGGCGATGAATTTCTGGTCCAGCAGTTCGGCGGCGCGCTGGAACGCGGCCTGCGCGTCGCGCAACTCGGCCCGGCCCTGTTCCAGATTGGCTTGCGCGACCTGCACGTTGGCCAGCGCCTGTCCCAGCGCCGCCGCGACGTCGCGGCTTTCGAGCCGGGCGACCACTTGGTCTTTTTTCACGTGCGAGCCCTCCAGCACGCCGAGCCACTCCAGCCGGCCGGTCGCCTTCGACGACAGCGCGGCCTTGCGCTGGGCCACCACGTAGCCGGTGGCGTTGAGCAGCGTGTAGTTTTGCGCCGGATAGGTCTGGGCGACCGTAACGACTTCCACGGCAGGCTTGCCCGCGAGCACGCCCGTGGCGAGGGCGGCGGCCAACGCCAGGACCAGCGCCAGCAGCAACATCCTCCCCCAGCGGCGGCGGCCGGAGCGCTGGCCGGGTTTCGGCGCCTTGGCCTCGCGGTCGATTTTCAAACGGGAAATATCTGGAGTCGCCAATTGGACACCTCGCGCACGCCACATCGTTGTTGAGTCGGCCGTTGCCAACTTCGTCATCAAATAGTGGGGCAAGCGCGATTGAATCGCAAGCGGCGGCCGTATCTGTGAGTTCAGGTACATACCGCGAGCCTACTGCTGTGTCAGGATGGCCCTTTTAGATTGTTCGGACCTTTATGACCACCATGCCGCGCGTCCAGCGCCCGCCAGCGACCATCGACGCCGCCACGCTGACCCTGTTGAACGAGTTGCAGAAGGATTCGTTCGACTACTTCGTCAACGAAGTCAATCCCGCCAATGGCCTGATCCGCGACAAGACCGCCGAAGTGTGGCCGGCCAGCATAGCCGCCGTCGGCATGGCGCTGACCGCCTACCCGATCGGCGTCGAACAGGGCTTCATGGCGCGCGCCGACGCCGTGGTCCGCACCCTGACCACCTTGCGGTTTTTCGCCAACAGCGAACAGAGCGATTCGCCGCGCGCGACCGGCTACAAGGGTTTCTACTACCACTTCCTCGACATGAACAGCGGCGCGCGCGCGTGGGACTGCGAGCTGTCGAGCATCGACACGGCGTTGTTGATCGCCGGCATGCTGACCTCGGCCGAATATTTCACCGAGGATACTCCCGACGAGAACGAGATCCGCACGCTGGCCGACACGCTGTACCGCCGTGTCGACTGGCAATGGATGCGCGGGCGCGACAATCTGATCTGCCACGGCTGGAACCCGGGAAAGGGTTTTCTGCGCTGGCACTGGGAAGGCTATGATGAGGCGCTGATCCTGTACGTGCTGGCGCTGGGGTCGCCCACCTTTCCGGTCGAGCGCGACAGCTACGACGCCTGGTGCCGGAGCTATGAATGGAAGACGGTCTACGGCATCGACTATCTGTACGCCGGACCGCTGTTCATCCATCAAATGTCGCATGTGTGGCTGGACCTGCGCGGCATCCGCGACGACTTCATGCGCGCACACGACTCGGACTACTTCGAGAACAGCCGGCGCGCCACGTATGTGCAGCAACAATATGCGATCCAGAATCCCATGGGCTTCCCGGAGTATGGCGCGTTATGCTGGGGCATCACCGCCAGCGACGGGCCCGGGCCGGCCACCCGCAGGATCGACGGCGTGCAGCGCAAATTCTGGGACTATGTCGCGCGCGGCGTGCCGTATGGTCCGGACGACGGCACCTTGGCGCCGTGGGCGGTGGCCGCGTCGCTGCCGTTCGCGCCGGAAATCGTCATGCCCAGCATCATCCACTTTCAGGACATGCAGTTGTGCGAGGCGAATCCGTACGGCTTCAAGGCGTCGTTCTCGACGGTGTTTTCACACGGCAGGGTGGCGTGCCGGCATTGGGTATCGCCGTACCACTTCGGCATCAACGAAGGCCCGACGGTGATCATGGTGGAAAACTACCTGCACGACTTCCCATGGAACATCCTGCGCGGCAACGGATACCTGCAAACCGGCCTGCGCCGCGCCGGATTCGCCGGCGGCTGGCTGGACGCGGAGACACGTGGAGACACGGGCGGATTAGCGAACGCCGTAATCCGCCATCTGTGAGCCGCCAACGGAGCATGCATTGCTGCATTACGCTACGCTCATCCGCCCTACGTTACAATCTCGCTTTTCCTCCGCCGCTTCTTAGTATGACAATCCCCGCTCCCATTCTCGATGCGCTGTCGCGCGCCGATGCCTCCTGGCGTCCATTGCTGATCGACGGCCTGAACGCGATGACGGCCGCCACGCCCGGCTACCTGGCCGAACTGGCCAACGATATCTACCTGCCGACCGGGCAACGCCTGTTCGCCGCGTTCGCGCTGCCGCTCGACAAAGTGCGCTATGTATTAGTGGGCGAAGGCCCGTACCCGCGCGAGGACAGCGCCACCGGCGTGTGCTTCATGGACGGCGCGGTCGGCAGCCTGTGGTCGAACGAAGCGGGCGGCGGCTTGTCCAAGCCCGTCAACAAAGCCACGTCGCTGCGCAACTTCATGAAAATGCTGCTGGTCGCCGACGGCCAGCTGAAGCTGGAGGATACCGGCGGCGCGGCGATGGCCGCCATTTCCTCCCTTGCCCGCAGCGGCGCCGGCACCCATATTCAAACCCTGGCCGAGATGCAGCAAAAGTTGACCGAACAGGGGTTTCTGCTGTTGAACGCCTCGCTGGTGTTCCGCAGCCACGTGCCGCCGGTCAAGGACGCGAAAGCCTGGCTGCCGTTCTTCGAGACGGTGATGGCCGGCCTGGCGGCCAAGGCGAAACAGAAACCCACGATGATCCTATGGGGAAAAATCGCCGAATTGCTGAAAAAGTTGCCGGTAATGAAAGAGTTCCCCCAGATTACCGCCGAGCATCCGTACAACCTGAGCTTCATTGGCAACCCGGACATGCACGCGCTGTTCCAGCCGATGCGCTTGCTAAAAGGCAAGTGAAGTGGAGTGGCCGAGGGGCCTCCCGGCAAACTTTCATAAAGTTTGGTATACTTGACTAAATCGATCAACTAATCAGGCTTTAGGGTTGAGCAGTTGGGTCGATATTTTAACCTAGCTGAACCGAGGTAGTGATGCGTCTGACCACCAAAGGCCGTTTTGCTGTGACTGCGATGATCGATCTGGCTTTGCGCCAAGGCAAAGGCCCGGTCACGCTGTCAGGCATCAGCCAGCGGCAGGCGATCTCGCTGTCCTATCTGGAGCAGTTGTTCGGCAAGCTGCGTCGCCACGAGATCGTCGAATCGATCCGCGGCCCGGGCGGCGGCTACAGCCTGGCGCGCCGGGCCGACAAGGTCACGGTGGCCGACATCATCATCGCCGTCGACGAGCCGCTGGACGCCACCCAGTGCGGCGGCAAGGAAAATTGCCACGGCGCCGACGCCGCCAGCGGCGTGCGCTGCATGACCCACGAACTGTGGGCCACGCTGAACGAAAAGATGGTTGATTATCTGGATTCCGTGTCGCTGCAGGATCTGGTCGATCAACAGAAGCAAAAGAACGCTGAACAAAACGTGGTCGTGATGGTCCGTAACCACGCCGCGCTGGGCTAAGCGTTTGGCGCTTTAGCTAATACCTACAGAGAAAACCGGAGTTACCAGATGAACGCCCCAGAAAAAAACCTCGCCGCCGTGAAGTTCCAGACCGCCCCGCATTTCCCGATCTACATGGACTACTCGGCCACCACGCCGATCGATCCGCGCGTCGCCGACGCCATGATTCCCTACCTGCGCGAGCAGTTCGGCAATCCGGCCTCGCGCAGCCACATGTACGGCTGGACGGCTGAGAAGGCGGTCGAGGAGGCGCGCGCCCACGTCGCCGCGCTGGTCAACGCCGACCCGCGCGAAATCATCTGGACCTCCGGCGCGACCGAGTCGAACAACCTGGCCATCAAGGGCGCGGCGCAGTTCTACAAGACCAAGGGCAAGCACATCATCACCGTCAAGACCGAGCACAAGGCGGTGCTGGACACGGTGCGCGAGCTGGAGCGCGTCGGCTTCGAGGCGACCTACCTGGAGCCGCAGGACAACGGCCTGATCACCATCGAACAGCTGACCGCGGCGATCCGCCCGGACACGATCCTGGTGTCGGTCATGTTGGTCAACAACGAGATCGGCGTGATCCAGCCGATCGACGAGATCGGCGCGCTGTGCCGCTCGAAGGGCATCATCTTCCACTGCGACGCCGCGCAAGCGACCGGCAAGGTCGTCATCGACCTGCAAAAGACCAAGGTCGACCTGATGACCTTCACCGCGCACAAGACCTACGGTCCGAAAGGCATCGGCGCGCTGTACGTCTGCCGCAAGCCGCGCGTGCGCATCGAGGCGCAAATGCACGGCGGCGGCCACGAGCGCGGCCTGCGCTCGGGCACCCTGCCGACCCACCAGATCGTCGGCATGGGCGAAGCGTTCCGCCTGGCGAAGGTCGAGATGGACACCGAAGTCGCCCGCATCAAGGCGCTGCGCGACCGCCTGGCCAAGGGCCTGCAGGAAATCGAAGAGACCTACATCAACGGCGACATGGAACACCGCGTGCCGCACAACCTCAACGTCAGCTTCAACTACGTCGAGGGCGAATCGCTGATCATGGCCGTCAAGGACCTGGCGGTGTCGTCCGGTTCGGCGTGCACGTCGGCGTCGCTGGAGCCGTCGTACGTGCTGCGCGCGCTGGGCCGCAGCGACGAGCTGGCGCACAGCTCGATCCGTTTCACCATCGGCCGTTTCACGACGGAAGAGGACATCGACTTCGCCATCGACCTGATGAAGTCCAAGGTACACAAACTGCGTGAACTGTCGCCGCTGTGGGACATGTTCAAAGAAGGCATCGACATCAGCTCGATCCAATGGGCAGCCCACTAATCTTAAAGATACAGGAGCATCAAAATGGCTTACTCGGAAAAAGTGTTGGACCACTACGAAAATCCACGCAACGTCGGCGCCTTCGAAAAGGGCGATGACAGCGTCGGCACCGGCATGGTCGGCGCGCCGGCCTGCGGCGACGTCATGAAACTGCAGATCAAGGTCGGCGCCGATGGCCTGATCGAAGACGCGAAATTCAAGACCTACGGCTGCGGTTCGGCCATCGCATCGAGCTCGCTGGTGACCGAATGGGTCAAGGGCAAAACGCTGGATCAGGCGCTGGCCATCAAGAACACGCAGATCGCCGAAGAACTGGCGCTGCCGCCGGTGAAGATCCACTGCTCGATCCTGGCGGAAGACGCCATCAAGGCAGCTGTTCTGGATTACCAGACCAAGCACCCTGTCGCAGCGTAAACGCAGCGTAAATTAAATCGTCGTTGCTCGCGTAATCGGGCACGGCGACGGAGAATCACATGGCAATCACCCTGACCGAAAAAGCAGCTAAGCACATCAACCGCTACATCGAACGTCGCGGCAAGGGCGTCGGCTTGCGTTTTGGCGTGCGCACCACCGGCTGTTCGGGCCTGGCGTACAAGCTTGAATATGTCGACGAAGTGGCGGCCGAGGACAGCGTCTTCGAATCGCACGGCGTCAAAGTGTTCGTCGATCCGAAAAGCCTGCCATACATCGACGGCACCGAGCTCGATTTCGCGCGCGAGGGGCTGAACGAAGGCTTCAAGTTCCACAACCCGAACGAGAAAGACGCTTGCGGCTGCGGCGAGAGCTTCCGCATCTGATAAGACATGCAAAACCACTTTGAGCTGTTCAATTTGCCGCTGAAGTTCGCCGTGGACGCGGGGGCGCTGGACAGCGCCTACCGCGACGTGCAGAGCCGCGTCCACCCCGACAAGTTCGTCAACGCGACCGACGCCGAAAAGCGCGTCGCGATGCAATGGGCCACGCGCGCCAACGAAGCCTACCAGACCCTGAAAAATCCGCAGAAGCGCGCGCGGTACATGTGCGAGCTGAACGGCGTCGATTTACAGACCGAGTCCAACACGGCGATGCCGATGGCCTTCCTGATGCAGCAGATGGAATGGCGCGAAGAGCTGGGCGACGCCCGCGCCGGCAAGGACGCCGACGCGCTCGAAGCGCTCGACAAGCGGCTGCGCGCCGCCCGCAAGGAGCGCCTGGCCGAGATCGAACAACAGATCGACGCCGACGACTACGCGCAAGCCGCGCAAGGCGTGCGCGCGCTGATGTTTTTGGAAAAATTTAAGGACGAGATAGATCACTCTTTTGCTGCGCTCGAAGACATTTGACGTTGGAGGAAGACCATGCTTGGCGACGTATGGAGTTCCTTCACAGGTTACTTGGCAATGCACGCCGATGCGTTGCATTCAATCGCCGAAGTAGTCAAAATACTAGGGGCGGTGGCGTCGTTTTATGCACTGCTTAAATTGCGGCAGATAGAGCGGAGATACCTTTTCAAAGCGACCATTCCCGGACTCATTGAGAATATCGACAGATCGTTGCGATCGCTCAATGGCTATGCGGATGACCAAAAATTAGATGGCGCCGAAATTACTGCCGCGCTTAATAATTTGCTGGCTGATATCAAAGCGGTACGGCAACGTTCTGTTGGCGACTCTCGAAGCGCAGCGAGAGAATTTTTGAATTTCATGCGTCCCATCGGTTTCGAGCCTCGCTTCTGGCAGCGGCAATCGATGCGTAAATTGACGCAGGACGAGTTGTTTGAGATCTATGGTCGAGGAATCCGGCTGATCCGGTTCCTTGAAAACGAATTGCGTGAGAAAAATTGGAGCAGCAGATGAGCGACAATAAATTTGACGACGCGGTGCTGAAGATACTCAAATTAACCCATCTTGGCGTTTTGTCGTGGGTTAAGGAGACACCGCCCCAGGCGCTGATTGACTCCACAGACTCAGTCATATCGTCGTATTTTGAGGCCGAATATCATTCTAGAAAACTTGCGCTTTTTCATCAACGTCGCCGCAGGACTGGCATGGAAGAGTACTTGGCTAAAAATTCGCTAGCAGCGATCTTTAGCGAAGATGATAAGTGGGTCGAAATTGATAGATTGGTCTTGCTGCACGACGATGGAGAAATTGCATATTCTTTCCCACCATCGCGGGTCGTGCGTGATCTTCTCCAAACTGTACGACATAAGACGTCCGGGATTGATCAATTCCTGGATGAGTTACTGAATACTGAGCCTTAAGGGCATGAATTAAATGGCACTTCTGCAAATTTCCGAACCGGGTATGTCGACCGCGCCGCACCAGCATCGGCTGGCGGTGGGGATCGATCTGGGCACCACCAATTCGCTGGTCGCTACCGTGCGCAACAGCATTCCAGAAGTGCTGAACGATGAGGATGGCCGTCCGCTGCTGCCGTCCGTGGTGCGCTATCTGCCGAACGGCCACGCCAACATCGGCTACAAGGCGCAGGCCGCGCAGACCACCGATCCGAAAAACACCATCGTTTCCGTCAAGCGCTTCATGGGCCGCGGCCTGGCCGATATCGCCTACGCCGAGAACATGCCCTACGATTTCCAGGACACGCCCGGCATGGTGCAGCTGAAGACGATCGCCGGCATCAAGAGCCCCGTTGAAATCTCCGCGCAGATCCTGGCCACGCTGCGCCAGCGCGCGGAAGATTCCCTCGGCGACGATCTGGTGGGCGCGGTCATCACCGTGCCCGCGTACTTCGACGACGCCCAGCGCCAGGCCACCAAGGACGCGGCGCAACTGGCCGGCATCAATGTGCTGCGCCTGCTGAGCGAGCCGACCGCCGCCGCCATCGCCTACGGCCTCGATAACGGCTCCGAGGGCATCTACGCCGTCTACGATCTGGGTGGCGGCACCTTCGATATCTCCATCCTCAAATTGAGCAAGGGCGTGTTCGAAGTGCTGTCCACCGGCGGCGATTCCGCGCTGGGCGGCGACGATTTCGACCACCGTCTGTTCTGCTATATCCACCAGCAGGAAAAACTGGCGCCGCTGTCCGACGAGGACACCGCCGTCCTGATGGTCAAGGCGCGCGAGGCCAAGGAGCTGCTGTCGACCAAGAACGAGGTGACCGTCGACGCCATCCTCAATTCGGGCGAGGAGGTGCATCTGAAGATCACCGCCGAGACCTTCCAGGAGATCACCAGGCACCTGATCGCCAAGACCATGAGCGCCATCAAGAAGGCGCTGCGCGACGCCAGCGTCGACGCCGACGATGTCGACGGCGTGGTCATGGTCGGCGGGGCAACGCGCATGCCGCACGTGCAGCGCGCCGTCAGCGAGTACTTCCACACCATCCCGCACGCGAACATCGATCCGGACAAGGTCGTGGCGCTGGGCGCGGCGGTGCAGGCCAATCTGTTGGCCGGCAACCGCGCGCCGGGCGACGACTGGCTGCTTCTGGACGTGATTCCGCTGTCGCTCGGTATCGAGACGATGGGCGGCCTGGTCGAGAAGATCATTCCGCGCAATTCGACGATTCCTTGCGCCCGCGCGCAGGAGTTCACCACCTTCAAGGACGGCCAGACGGCGCTGGCGGTGCACGTGCTGCAGGGCGAGCGTGAGCTGGTCTCCGATTGCCGTTCGCTGGCGCGCTTCGAGCTGCGCGGCATTCCGCCGATGGTGGCGGGCGCCGCGCGCATCCGCATCACCTACCAGGTCGACGCGGACGGTCTGCTGTCGGTGTCGGCGCGCGAGCTGCGCTCCGGCGTCGAGGCGTCGATCACCGTCAAGCCGGCCTATGGCCTGGGCGACGAGGACGTCGCGCGCATGCTGCAGGATTCGTACAAGTCGGCCGATGTCGACATGGTCGCCCGCGCGCTGCGCGAGGAGCAGGTCGAGGCCGAGCGCATCATCCTGGCCACGCAATCGGCGTTGGACGAGGATGCCGGCCTGCTGTCGGACGACGAGCGCGCGGCGGTCGACGTCCTGATGAACAAGGTGCGCGACATCGTCGCCCAATCGCAAACCGGCGCGGCCGACCATGTGGCCGTCAAGGCCGCCGTCGAGGCGCTGGCCCACGGCACCGAAGAATTCGCGTCGCGCCGCATGGATCGCAGCGTGCGCAGCGCACTGGCCGGCAAGACGCTCGACCAGGTAGTTTAAGAACCCATAAAACAGAGGTATCAAGTGCCACAAATCGTATTCCTGCCCCACGCAAAACTGTGCCCGGACGGCGCCGTCGTCGAAGCCGAAGTCGGTAAAACCCTGTGCGACATCATGCTTGAAAATGACATCAACATCGAGCATGCGTGCGAGAAGTCCTGCGCCTGCACCACCTGCCACGTGCTGGTGCGCGAAGGCTTCAACTCGCTGAGCGAAGCCAGCGAAACCGAGGAAGACCTGCTGGACAAGGCCTGGGGCCTGGAAGCGGTGTCGCGCCTGTCGTGCCAGGCCGTCGTGGCCGACGAGGACCTGGTCGTCGAAATCCCGAAATACACCATCAACCACGCCAGCGAAGGCGGACACTGATATGAAGTGGACGGACATCACCGCCATCGCGGAAGCGCTCTACGATAAGCATCCGGACATCGATCCGCTGACTATCCGCTTCACCGATCTGCACAACTGGATCGTGGAACTCGAGGAGTTCGACGACGACCACACGCGCGGCGGTGAAAAAGTCCTCGAAGCGGTACAGCAGGCGTGGATCGATGAAGCCAAGTAAGCCAGTCAAGCCAGCCAAGGCCGCGCCGGCCAAAATCGGCGCCACCGTCACCGGCGCCGACAACATGCCGGAAATTCGCGAAGGCCAGACCGTCGCGCTGCTGCAGGAGCTGCACATCCTGACCCGCGACGGCAAGATGAACCAGGACAGCCGCCGCAAGCTCAAACAGGTCTACCACCTGTACCAGTTCATCGAGCCGTTGCTGAAGGAAGTGCTGGGCGAGAAGGGCCAAGTGTCGCTGGTCGACCACGGCGCCGGCAAGTCCTACCTCGGTTTCATCATCTACGACCTGTTCTTCAAAGCCTTGAATGACGGTTCGCATATCTACGGCATCGAAACCCGCGAGGAACTGGTGGCGCGCTCGCAGGAGCTGGCCAAGCAGTTCAACTTCCCGGGCATGTCGTTCCTGCCGCTGTCGGTGGCGGAATCGACCGAATCGAAGCTGCTGCCGGACCAAATCGACATCGTCACCGCGCTCCACGCCTGCAACACGGCCACCGACGACGCCATCCACTTCGCGTTGAAGAAGAAGGCCAAGTACATGGTGCTGGTGCCGTGCTGCCAGGCCGAAGTCGCGTCGGTGCTCAAGAAGAACAAGGGCAAGTCGCTGGCCAAGTCCGCGCTGACCGAGATCTGGCGCCACCCGATCCACACGCGCGAATTCGGCAGCCAGATCACCAACGTGCTGCGCTGCCTGCAACTGGAGGCGCACGGCTACCAGGTCAACGTGACCGAGTTGGTCGGCTGGGAGCACTCGATGAAGAATGAGCTGATCATCGCCACCTACAAAGACTTGCCGCGCCAACGGCCGTCGGAGCGGCTGCGGGAAGTGCTGGAAACGGTCGGACTGGAAGAAATGGGCAACCGCTTCTTTACCGAACAACTGGAAAAACAGTAGAAAACGAAAGGGTGACGGAACGATGAGTGATCTGAAAGAAAATTGGTTGGATCTTCGAAGCGACACCGTCACCCGCCCAAGCGCGGCGATGCGTGCGGCGATGAACGCGGCCGATGTCGGCGACGACGTCTACGGCGACGACCCGACCGTCAACCGCCTGCAGGAATACGCCGCCGATTTGTTCGGCTACGAGGCGGCGCTGTTCGCGCCTTCGGGCACGCAGAGCAATCTGCTGGCGCTGCTGGCCCATTGCGGCCGCGGCGACGAGTACCTGGTCGGGCAGGAAGCGCACACCTACAAGTACGAAGGCGGCGGCGCGGCGGTACTGGGCAGTATCCAGCCGCAGCCCATCATCAACCAGGCCGACGGCAGCCTTGCGCTGGCGGACATCGCGGCATACATCAAGCCCGACGACATCCACTTCGCCCGCACCAAGCTGCTGGCGCTGGAAAACACCATCGGCGGCCGCGTCCTGCCGCTCGATTACCTCAAGCAGGCCACCACGCTGGCCCATGAACGCGGCCTGGCCACGCATATGGACGGCGCGCGCATCTGCAACGCGGCGGTCAAACTGGGCGTGAGCCCGCGCGCGGCGGTGGCGGGCTTCGATTCGGTCTCGGTGTGTTTGTCCAAGGGCCTGGGCGCGCCGGTCGGCTCCATCCTGTGCGGCAGCAAGCCGCTGATCAAGGAGGCCACGCGCTGGCGCAAGATGCTCGGCGGCGGCATGCGCCAGGCCGGCATGATCGCCGCCGGCGGCCTGTACGCGCTGGAGCACAACATCGCCCGCCTGGCCGAGGACCACGACAACGCCGCCTACTTCGCCGGCGAGCTGTCCAGGCTCAAAGGCATCCAGGTCAGCGCGCCGCAGACCAACATTTTTTACGTCGATATCCCCGCCGATGCCTGCCGGGGTCTGAACGACGTATTGCAACTGACCCGCATCCGCGTATCGATGTCGCCGCGCCTGCGCATCGTCACGCACATGGATGCGTCGCGCGACGATATCGATCGCGCCATTACCGTTTTTGGGGATTTTTTCGGATGACCGACAGCACCACAGATAACAGCCTTCGCCTGGCCAAGCGCCTGGCCGAGATACTTCCATGCTCGCGCCGCGAGGCCGAACTCTATATCGAGGGCGGTTACGTCAGCGTCGACGGCGTGTTGGTGGAGGAGGCCGGCGCGCGCGTGACCCTGGAGCAGAAGATCGAACTGGCGCCCGACGCCACGTTGCTGGAAATCGTGCCGGTCACGATCCTGCTGCACAAACCCGCCGGCGCCAACGGCGGCGTGGGCAAGGACGGTTCGCCCGCCATGCATCTGCTGAACGCGGAATCGCTGACGCGCAGCGCGCCCGGCCAGCGCTTCCTCAAGCGCCATCTGGTGAACCTGACGTTGACCAATCCGCTCGAGACCAAGGCCAGCGGCCTGCTGGTGTTCACGCAGGACTTCCGCGTCAGCCGCAAGCTGGTGGACGAGCAGGCGAAGATCGAGCAGGAGATCATCGTCGAAGTCACCGGCAACATCATGGAAAACGGACTGGCGCTGCTCAATCACGGGCTGCCGTTCAACGGCAAGCCGCTGGCGCCGAACAAGGTGAGCTGGCAGAACGAGAACCGTCTGCGCTTCGCGGTGAAGAATCCCAAGCCGGGCCAGATTGAACACGTGTGCAGACTGGTCGGCCTGGGCGTGGTGTCGATGAAGCGCATTCGCGTCGGCCGCATCGCCATGGCCAGCTTGCCGCTAGGCGAGTGGCGCTACCTGCAGGATCACGAGCGCTTCTAAATCCAACTTATGCCTTGGCGGCGGCGCGGCGGCGACGCGCCATGAAGCCCAGCAGGCCAAGGCCGCCGGCCATCATCGCGTAGGTCGACGGTTCCGGCACCGCCGTTACCGTCGACAGCAGCAGGGTGCCGCATTGTTGTCCCCCGGGGATGCCGCGGCAGCCGATGACCGCGATCTGGTCGAGGTCATTGATGCCGACCGCGTCGTGCAGCGTCCAGCCGTCCAGGCCGGTGACAAGCGTGCTCAGATCGTACATCTTGCCGTCTTGCCAGAAGATGGCTTGATCATTGGTATTCCTTCCCACTACCAGGCCGGAGTTATTCAGGTCGTTGGCGTAGACGTCTTCCGACCCGAAGCTACCGAGGCTGGTCGCCACGCCGTTTTCGTAAAAATAGCTGCGCGTGTTATTGTCGTCGCGCGCTAGCAGCAAGGCTTGGCCGTGGTCGTTGATGTCGTATGCGACGCGGTCACCCGCCGGCAGGTTGGCGCCGACGTTGGTGACGGTGCCGTTATGGAAAATGACAGGGTTGGTCTCGTAGCCCTCCGACGTCTTGCCGGCCACTTGACCCAGGTTATTGATTCTCAAGGCGGCGCTGATCCCCGGCGTAGCCGGTGGTAAATCGGTGAACGTGCCGCCCGAGTAGACATAGCCATAGCTGTTGTCGCCAACCGTCCGCACGCCCACCACCTGGCCGGCGTTGTTAATGCCGTAAGCCACGCTGCTGCTGCTGCCCCCCGCGAACAGATTGAAGCTGCCGCCGGAGTAGACGAAGGCCTGGCTGTCGCCGGTGCGGCCGACGATTTGACCGGAGTCATTGATGCCGTAGGTGACGGCGTTGCCTCCCGGCGCGCCGAGGTTGCGCAGCGTGCCGCCGCTGTACAGGCCGACTTCGTAGAGGCCGCCGTCGCCAACGATGCCGCCGACGACGTCGCCGACGTTGTTCAAGGAACTGGCCAGGAAGTTGCCCAGATAAGTCATGCTATAGCGCGGCGGCTCTGTGGCCAGCGCGGGAAGGGAGGCGGCGCTCAGGATCAGGGAAGCAATAAATTTAATTTTCGTGGAGATCACGCGGAGTCCTTCAAGCAGGGGGGGGGGCGCGCGCCGCCACGGGGCGTGGCGGCGTGAAAAAGCGATCAGAGGAATTTTCTTCTGATAACCTTAACAATATTCTAATGCAAATATTGTAATTTCATGGCTCGCACTCTTGAGGATGTCACATTTATTTACGGCGTGGTGCCGGCGCTTGTTTGTGACAGGATGAAGGCGAAGGTGTCGGCCGCCTCGGCATCCTGCTGGGCACGGGTCGAGCCCATGCCGTGGCCGGCGTCGAAGTCGACCCGCAGCAACACCGGCTTGCCGCTGGCGGTGGCCGTCTGCAGCCGCGCCGCCATCTTGGCCGGATGGAACGGTGCCACGCGCGGGTCGGTCACGCCGGTCGTCAGCAGCACCGCCGGATACTTGGTGCCGTCGACCACCTGCTGGTAGCTGTCGATGCCCTTGAGCGCCTGGAAGCCGGCCGGGTCCGAGATCGCGCCCCATTCAGGCTCCTCGGCGTAGCCGTTCTGCTCGGCCACATAGCGCAGCGGATTGTGCCAGCCCACGCCCGACACCACCGCCGCGAACAGGTCCGGACGCTCCTCCATCGCGCGGCCCATCGGGATGCCGCCGGCCGAACGCCCGCCGATGGCCAGGTGCGCCGGCGCCGTGTACTTCTTGGCCACCAGGTCCTCGCACACGGCGATCAGGTCGCGCCACGTGTTGGGCTTGTTTTCCAGCTTGCCGGCGCGGTGCCATTCGCGGCCGAA
>DATMSN010000542.1:0-4199 GCA_035565375.1 Duganella sp.
ACATAAGAATATACCGCTCTCGCGGCATGAGTTAGTTAGCAGCCTTGCGCATTTCTCTTATCGAAAATGCACGTTGCCGTAGCTTCTACGGACAACCACCGCACCCACGGTGCTGCAAAAACCCTAAAAGTGTAGCACACCCCAGCCCGACTTGCGACGTGCCTGACGCCAACTCGACACAAAACCCCGCGGCCCGGGAATTATTTAAGGTTGTCGTATAGCGTCGTCGCGTGCGCGTCGATCCTGACTTCGCGCGGACGCTCTCTATATAAAGGCGAAGCGACGCTGTGGCCCGGGTCGCGGCCGGTCCAGTCGACCGCGCCCAGTTCCAGCAATGTCGGAAACATGTCGGCGTGGCCGATTTTTTTCCGCAGGTTGGCGCGCAGCGCCAGCTCGATGGCCGGAAAGGCGGCGCGATAGGACGGATTCATCCACACCAGCAAGGGGACGTGGATGTCGTGGCGGGTCGGGCCGGTCTGGGCGTGCATGAACAGGTGGCGTTGATCGTCGAACAGATTTTCGCCGTGGTCGGAGGTGTACAGCATCACCGCCGGCCGCGACTCGGCGCGCAGCACGCCGATCACGCGCCCGAGGAAACGGTCGGTTTCGACGACCGTGTTGTCGTAGGAATTGATGGCGGCGGCCTTGTCGGCCGGCTGCGGCGCGTCCACGCCGAGCTC
This sequence comes from Duganella sp., assembly GCA_035565375.1. Lineage (GTDB taxonomy): Bacteria > Pseudomonadota > Gammaproteobacteria > Burkholderiales > Burkholderiaceae_D > Rugamonas. The sequence continues at coordinate 681 of DATMSN010000542.1, forward strand.
GCGCAGCGTCGGCCGGTACACGCGGGAGGCGGCGCCGTAGCGCTCCTCGTATGGAATGTGGCTGCCGATCATGTGCAGCACGACGAACTGGCGCGGTCCCGCCTGGCGGACGAAGGAGCTCAGCAGCGGCAGCAGGTTGGCGTCGGTACGCTGGTGGAAGTCCTGCGAGTTGACGGCGTGCTCGACGACGTCGACCCCGCGGCTGAGCGGTGTCGGCTCCTGATTGGACAGCCAGGCCGTGCGGAAGCCGGCCTCGCTGAAGGTTTGCGCCACGCTGGCGCGCCGCTTGTCCGCCGCGCCCATCGGGAGCGAGACGATGGCGGGCATCGCGTGATGGGTCCAGTTGGCGGTGGAGGCCACGTCCGGGAATGTCAACAGTTCCTGCCCGAGGGCGGCCAGTTGTGGTGTGGTGTCGCGGGCGTAGCCGTTGATGCCCAGGTGGTCGCTGCGCAGGCTTTCGCCGATGACCAGTACGACAAGCAAGGGTTGCGTCGCCGTGCCGGCGGCGGGCCGGCCTTGCACGCTGGCGAAGGCGCCATCGCCGTCCTCGTGGCGCGCCAGCCGCGACAGCGACATCGCCAGGCCGCTGGGGAAGGCCAGGTTGGCGGTGGATTGTTCCAGCAGCGGGGGCAGGTTGATGCGCTGGGCCAGTGTCAGTTTGGCGACCATTGTCACGCTGACAACCATCAACAAGCCGGCCAGCAAGCGCTTGCGCGCCGGGACGGCGAGTGTCCATTGGGGGCGCAACGTGCGGGCCAGCAGCACGTAGGCCACCGCGCTGAGTGGCACGACCCAGACGCGCCAGCCGAACGAGGCCAGCACTTGCATGCTCATGGAGGGGCTGGTGTGCAGCGCGGAGGCCAGCAGGGCGTCGCCCGGGACGCTGTTATAAAAAAATGTAAGGTAGGAATATGGCAGCACTAGCAGCGCCAGCGGGGTCCACAGCAGGAAATAGAGGCGTATGCGCGGTATCAGCGTCAGCGGCAAGGCCAGCACCAGCAGGGAAAACGCCAGCAGCGCGAAGATGTCGGCGGCGCCTTGCAGTTGGTCCGTCTTCAGCACCGCCAGGGTTGGCAGCCATAACCATGCGGCCAGCGTCAGTGCTTTGGCAATATCGCTTCGAGCCATGGCGTAGGATTTCTTGGGAGAAAAATCCATTTTACCGCTTGGGGTGGATTTGTCGAACCATCGTTCCACGTAGGGCGGATTAGCGTAGCGTAATCGGCCATGCGTGCGCCGTCGTCGGCTCGGCGATGGCCGATTACGGCGTTCCGCCTAATCCGCCCTACGTGAATCAACGGTACATCCGCGGTCCCATTCCTTTAGTGGTCGTCGAACTCGTCGAGGTCGACGCCTTTCATCGCGGCTTGCACGGCGCGCTGGGAAAAGCCGCGCAGCATCAAAAAGCGCATCTGCTTGTTGCGCTCCTTCGGGTCGGTGGCGACCGTGCCGAACTTGCGCTCCCACACCTCGCAGGCGCGCGCCGTTTCGCTGTCGGCCAAGCCTGCCTTGAGCTCCTGCAGCGCTTCGCCCTTGACGCCGTGGCTTTGCAACTCGGCCACGATCCGGCTGTTGCCGAAGCGCGCGGCGCGGCGGTGGATCAGCGATTCCGAAAACCGCTCCTGCGACAGCCAGTTGTTCTTTTCCAACAGATCGAGCAGCGCTTCGACGTCGTCGCCCTCTTCCGCGTACTTCGACAGCTTGCGACCCAGCTCGAGCCGGCTGTGCTCGCGCATCGACAGGAAACGTAGCGCGCGCGCCTTCAGGCTAAGTTGGGGTGCGGCCATAAAACCTCCTGCACAATGAGAAAAACCACCGGCCATGGAAGTGGCACGGTGGCTGGAACGTCATCCCGCGCGGCGGGATGACACGACCCGGCAACGGGCGGATTACGCCGCGTCGGCCTTGTCGCCCTTGTCCGCCTTGTCGACCGACTTCAGCTTGACGACGCTGTCGCCCTTGTCGGCGGCCAGCGGCGGCAAGATGCGCACGCCCAGCGATTCGCGGACCTTGTTTTCGATTTCCCACGCCAGCGCCGGACGCTCCTGCAGGAAGATACGGGCGTTGTCCTTGCCCTGGCCGACGCGCTCGCCGTTGTAGCTGTACCACGAACCGGACTTCTCGACGATCTTCGCCTCCACGCCCAGGTCGAGGATCTCGCCCTCGCGCGAGGTGCCGGCGCCGTACAGGATGTCGAAGTGCGCTTCCTTGAACGGCGGCGCGATCTTGTTCTTGACCACCTTGACCTTGGTTTCGTTGCCGATGACCTCGTCGCCCGATTTGATCGAGCCGGTGCGGCGGATGTCCAGGCGCACGGAGGCGTAGAACTTCAGCGCGTTGCCGCCGGTGGTGGTCTCCGGGCTGCCGAACATGACGCCGATCTTCATGCGGATCTGGTTGATGAAGATCACCAAGGTGTTGGTGCGGTTGATCGAGCCGGTCAGCTTGCGCAGCGCTTGCGACATCAGACGGGCTTGCAGGCCCGGTAGCGAATCGCCCATGTCGCCTTCGATCTCGGCGCGTGGCGTCAGCGCGGCGACGGAGTCGATGACGACCAGGTCGACCGAGCCCGAACGCACCAGCGCGTCGCAGATTTCCAGCGCTTGCTCGCCGGTGTCCGGCTGCGAGATCAGCAGTTCGTGCAGGTTGACGCCCAGTTTTTGGGCATAGCCGACGTCCAGCGCGTGTTCCGCGTCGATGAACGCGCAGGTGCCGCCCAGTTTTTGCATTTCCGCGATGGTTTGCAGGGTCAGCGTGGTTTTACCGGACGACTCGGGGCCGTAGATTTCCACCACGCGGCCGCGCGGCAGGCCGCCGACGCCCAGCGCGATGTCCAGACCCAGCGAGCCGGTCGACACCACCTGCACGTCCTCGATCGGGGCGTTGGCGTCCATGCGCATGACGGAGCCTTTGCCGAATTGCTTTTCGATCTGGGCCAGCGCGGCGGCCAGCGCCTTGGCTTTTTCAGATGCGGGTAGTACAGCTTTTTTGTCGTCCATAATGTGCTTTCAGCCAGTGGGGGGTGGGACAATGCGTCGGTTCAGGCAGTACTGTATAAAAAAACAGTGATCAATGCAAGCGGATTTGTAGCGAATCGGCGAAATCGTACAAAACCTCGCCACCTTGCGGGAAATGAAACACAATACAAGCTTCTGCAGCCGGAGTGCCTTATATGCGTATTTTACTTGCCGAAGACGATAGCGTGCTGGCCGACGGACTGACGCGTTCGCTGCGCCAGTCCGGCTATGCCATCGATTGCGTGCGCAACGGCCAGGAGGCCGACACCGCCCTGTCGACCCAGGAGTTCGACTTGCTGATCCTCGACCTGGGCCTGCCCAAGCTGCCCGGGCTGGAGGTGCTGCGGCGCCTGCGCGCGCGCGCGTCGCTGCTGCCGGTGCTCATTTTGACGGCGGCCGATTCGATCGAGCAGCGCGTCAACGGGCTCGACCTGGGCGCCGACGACTACATGGCCAAGCCGTTCGCGCTGTCCGAGCTGGAGGCGCGGGTGCGCGCGCTGAC
>DATMSN010000543.1:0-4550 GCA_035565375.1 Duganella sp.
CGCGCCCGGCGACACCGACACCACCGCCGCCGGCTTGCCGCTCCAGGCGCTGTCGCCGTACGGGCGCGAGCCGACATCGATGGCGTTTTTCAGCGGCGCCGGCACCGAGCGGTTGTACTCGGGCGTGACGAACAGCACCGCGTCGGCCTCCTTGATGCGCTGGCGGAAATGGGTCCATGCCTGCGGCGCGGTGGCGCCGTTTTCTTCCAGGTCCTGGTTGTACAGCGCCATTTCGCCGATCTCGACGATGTTGAACTCCAGCGACGGCGGCGCCAGCGCGATCAGTTCGTGGGCGAATTTGCGGTTGATCGAATCTTTGCGCAGACTGCCGATCACTACGGCGACTTTTTTGGCGGGCATGATTTCTCCTGGACTGGATGGGGGAATTGACATGCTACTGTACCGCATGCGCAAAAAAAACCACGCCGCGTTGCCGGGGCGTGGTTCGGATGAAGCGGCCGGTGCTTACTCGGCGTTCATTTCCTTCAGTAAATTGTCGGCGTGGTCGACGTGCTTCATGTTCCACAGGATGTAGCGCAGGTCGACCTGGATGTCGCGCGTCATCGCCGGGTTGAAGTCCCAATCGGAGATGATCGAATCGAGCGTGCCGTCGAAGGCCAGGCCGATCCACTCGCCCTTGGCGTTCAGCGCGGCCGAGCCGGAGTTGCCGCCGGTGATGTCCAGGGTGGCCAGGTAGGCGACCGGCACCGATTTGAGCGCCGGATCGACGTACTTGCCGAAGTCCTTGGCCTTGATCGCGTCGAGCTGCGCTTTCGGCGCGTTGAACTCGCCTTCGCCGGTGGCCTTGGCGGCGACGCCGGCCACGGTGGTGAAGGCCTTCCAGGTGGTGCCGTCGGCGCCCGGATCGCGGCCGGCGATCTTGCCGAACGTCACGCGCAAGGTGCCGTTGGCGTCCGGATAGACCGCGCGGCCCTTGCTGTTCATGTAGGCGATCTTGGCCTTCATGTAGTGGGCGTAGGCCTGCTGCAGCTTGCCGCCCAGCTCCTCCTCGGCGGCCTCCTCCTTCAGGTCGTTGTCGTACAGCGCCACGGCGGCCTTGATGAAGGCGTCGTCGCTGGCCTGGAAGTCCTGCGGCTTCTTGTCGAGCCAGGCGGCGCGCGCGGCCGGATCGCCCAGCTTGCTGGCGGCGTACAGCTTGTCGAGCGCCGCTTGCAGGTCGGCGCGGCCCATGCCGTCCTTGACGTCGACGACGGCGTCGAAGGCGGCGTTGCGCTCGGCGGCCGGTTGCGCCGCGTACTTGGTCAGGCTGTTCATGACGAGCGCCTTGTCGACCTTCTCGTCGTAGTTGCGCAGCAGCGCGGCCACGCTGGCCTTGATGCGCGGCACGTCGCGGACCTGGTAGCCCAGTTTGCGCTCGACGTCCGGCTTGGCGCTCTCGTTGGCCAGGCGGTACAGCATGCGCGCGGTGTTGAGCAGGCGCGGCTTGGCGGTCGACAGGAAGTAATCGCGCTTGATCTTGGCGTCGCGCTGGGCGATCAGCTGTTCCACCCGCTCGATGTCGGCCGCGTAGTCCTTCTTGCGCGACGCGTCGGCGTTGATCCAGGTCTTCAGCGCCTCGTGCTCGGCCGTTTTGCGGGCCAGCATGTCGCTGTTGGCATACGAGTTCAGCATGCCCTGGCGGTTTTTGTAGGTGTTGTTGATGCTGGCCACCTGCGCCGCGTACTTCAGCGCGGTGTCCTTGTCATCCTTGGTCGTGGCGGCGATGGTCGCCAGGTACTCGGCGAAGGTCTTGACGAAGTTCGGATAGTTCCAGTCGAAGGTGAAGGCCACTTCCGACGGCAGGCGGTGGCGGTTGGTGCGGCCGGGGTAGCCCAGCACCATGATGAAATCGCCTTCCTTGACGCCTTCCCTGGCCAGCTTCAGGTAGTGCTTGGGCACGTAGGGGACGTTGTCCTTGCTGTAGTCGGCGGCCTTGCCGTCCTTGCCGACGTAGGCGCGGTAGAAGCCGTAGTCGCCGGTGTGGCGCGGCCACATCCAGTTGTCGGTATCGCCGCCGAACTTGCCCACGCCCTCGGGCGGGGCGTGCACCAGGCGCACGTCGCGGATCTCGAGCTGCTTGCTCAGGTAGTATTCCAGGCCGCCGTAGAAGGACGACACGGTGCAGCGGTGGCCGGCGTCTTTTTCGCACTCGGCGGTGATGGCCTTGCTGTTGTTCTCGATGGCGTCGCTGCGCGCCTTGCCGCTCAGTTTGGCGACATCGGCGGTGATCACTTGTTTGCTGACGTCGGTGACGGCCTTGGTCACGAAGATGCGGCTGCCGGGGGCGGCCGGCAATTCCTCGGCGAAGTTCCTGGCCAGGAAGCCGTTGGCCAGCAGATTGCGTTTCGGCGTGGAGTTGTGGGCCACGCTGGCGTAGACGCAATGATGGTTGGTGGCGACCAGGCCTTGGGGCGACACGAACGACGCCGAGCAGCCGCCGAGGCTGACGATGGCGCCGGCGGGGAACTCGGTCAGTTTGGTCAGGTCGGCGGGGGCGAGTTTGAGGCCGGCGGCTTTCAGTTCCTTGGCCACTTGTGGCAGCTGTTGGGGCATCCACATGCCTTCGTCGGCATGGGCTGTGGCGCTCAGGATGGCGAGCGCGATCAGAGTCTTACGCATTGGCATATATCGTATCTAAAATGGTTACGGGGGACGGCGCTGGAGAGTATCCGCAGCGCTGACGTCCCCGTCAACCGGATTTTTTCCATGCACGAAAGCAACGCCGGGGTCAGGTCCACCATTGCTACACGACCTCATGTGTAGATGGCGGACCCGACCCCGGCGTTGGTGTTAGGGCTTGGGCGGGCGGATGCCGGTGTAGTGCGCCGACACCAGTTTCCATTTGCCGTCGAACCGGCGGGCCACGTAGCTGGCGCGCATCGCGAAGCTGCGCGATTGGCCCTCGGCGCTCATGGTGTAGGTGAGCCTGGCGATGACGATGGCCGTCTGGTCGAAGGTCCGCACCGTCGGCTCGTCCACCTGCACCGTCGGCGCCGGCCGCCGTTGCGCCGGATCGTAGAAGGACAGCATCTTGTCGCGGCTGTCGACCTCGCCGGCCGGCGATACCTCGACGTAGTTGTCGGCGGTGACCGCTTGCAGCGTGGCCACGTCGAACTCGCGCTGCGCGTCGACGTGGCGGTGTATCAGCCCGATCAGCTCGGCGTTGGCGTCGTCCGGCGCGGCGTGGGCGTTTGGCATGGCAATACTCATGAGTGAAAGCAACAATAAGGAGGAAAGGGCGCGCCGCGCGCGGATTGCGGCCGTCATCAGGCCGCCTCTCCGTATTGGCGCACGGCGTCCAGGTCGCGTAACTGCAGGTGGGGCTGGTTCATGGCTTTGTAGATCTCCGACCGGTTTTCGTAATGGCTGGCCACCGCCGGCTCCAGCGTGAGCACGTGATTCATGTCGTCCAGGGCGTCGGCGTAGCGCCCGTGCCCGTAGTGGATGACCGCGCGGTTGACGCGCGCGGCCACGTGGTCGCTGTTGAGCGCGATCGCGGCGCCATAGTCGGCCAGCGCTTCGTCGGGACGCTCTTGCATCTCGAGGATCTCCGCCCGCAGCAAATAGGCCTCCGCCTGGTCGGGATTGAGCTCCAGGCTGTAGGCCAGGCACGCCAGCGCCGGCTCCCATTGCTCCAGTTGCGCGTGGCAGTTGCCCTTGTTGAAGTAGACCTCCGCGTACGGCGCGCTGTACAGGATGGCCCGGTCGTACAGGGCCAGCGCCTCGTCGTACCGGCCCAGCCGCTGCAGGATGTTGCCGCTCTCGTTGTAATACTCCGAATAGTAGGGGTCCATGTCCATCGCCTGCCGGTAGTAGTCGAGCGCCTCCTCTTGCTTGCCCAGCGCCGACAGCACTTGCGCCGAGTTGTACAGCAACACCGAGCGGTGCAGCCGATGGGCGTCCCGGCCCAGCCGGCTGGTCAGGAAGTCGAAGCCGCTCTGGCATAGCGCCAACGCCTCGTCCGGCCGCCCCTGGCGCACGCGCACGAACGCCAGGCCGTTGTTGATGAACACGCTGAGGAAGGCGTGGTCGTCGGCCGGCATGTCCGCTTGCGCGGCCCGCAACGCCTGCAGCGCCAGGTCGATATGGTGCTGCGCCAGCGGCACATCCTGCTGCCGCAGATAGCGCAAATGCACCATCGCCAGCAAATAATGCATCTTGGCCTGTAGTACCGTTTCCGTCAGCCGCGGCGCGGCATGCAGCTCGACGGCGGCCAGCGCCGCCTGTTCCTTGCCGGTCGTGACCAGGCTCTGGAAAATGTTGCCGACATAGTCCCAGCGCGCGGCTTGGTCGTCTTCCACCAACCGGTCGAGGTGGGGCAGCACGGTGTCGACGAAACTGGAGGCCTCGTGGTAGTAGCCGAAGTGGTTGTGCACGCACAGGGCGCGCATGGCCACGCGCGCCGCCATCAGTCCGTCCTGTTGCGCCTGGTAGTGGCGCAGCAGCGGCACGTAGTGGAGCTCCCAGTCGCTCATGCCGGCGTGTTCGAGCGCTTCGAACGAGCGCGGCTCGCCGTCGCCGGGCGCCGGCCCGAGCGCGGTCAGCGGCAC
>DATMSN010000544.1:0-5543 GCA_035565375.1 Duganella sp.
CCGGCGGCGGCGGCTTGAGTTTGACGACCACCGGCGCCGGCGGCTTGGGCGGCGGCACCAGCCAAACCGTCATGGCTTCCTTCGGCGGCGGCTCCGGCTGCGCCTGCGGGGCCGTGAACCGGTATCCGAAGATCAGCAACGCATGCAAAACCACCGAAACAGCGACGCCCCAGGCCATGCCCGGCCGCCGCAGCCGGACGGGCTCATCGAGGGTCAAGGTCGCGTTCATGGTTTTTTAGTTAAGTTATGCATACCGGGGAATCTTACATTGAAAAAAATCCGCCGTGGTACATAATGAATCTTGCAGGGGCACTTGACGGATACTGGGGCAGCTTGTATTATCTTGCTTCTTCGGAGTGTAGCGCAGCCCGGTAGCGCACCTGGTTTGGGACCAGGGGGTCCAAGGTTCGAATCCTTGTACTCCGACCAGAATTTAAAACCCCCGTTTGATGGCAACGTCAAACGGGGGTTTTTCCTTTTGAAAACCGTATTCATCCCGCAAAATCGGCTTCCGGTCGCATGTGCCGCTGGCACCTCGGGCCGCTGGTTAGAATGCCTTCAGTCCAAACGGAGGTGCCGCCATGATGTCGTTCAAGTTGCCGTTCAACGCCAGGGTTCCGCTCGTCGAGCACGACGCGCCGCTGGTGCGCAGGTATTTCTTGCAAACGCTGCTGCGGCACGCGCTGGCGGCCGTGCTGGTGTGCGGCCTGTGCCTGACGCTTCCCATCGCCTATGCTTGGTGGTCGCGGGGCTATATGCCCGACAGCGTCAACTGGTTCTATCTGTTGCCCCTGATTGACTTCATCCTCGTGTTCCCGGCGCTCATCGCCATGGCCTGCAGCTACCTCGGCAAGCTGCGCGAGGCCGGCACGGCGCTGACGCCGGAGATGATCTCCTCGCAGCCTCGGATGACGGTGGGCTCCCCGCTCGATACGCTCAGCACTTTTGATCTGTGCGCCGAAGCCCTGTCCGGCCTGACACTCGGTCTGGCGCTGGGCTATCCCGGCCCGGCGTCGTTTTCGCATCAGCAGTTCAAGGGCAGGATTCGGATCTCGCCGCCACGCTCCCTATGGCTGTGGCGGCGCATGGAAGTGCGGGTGATCGGCGAACCCGGGCAGCCGACGCAAATCCAGGTCCGGCGGCGCTTCGGCCTGGAGTTCTTTCAGGTGCAGAGGGGAGAGCCGTGGGGCGCGGTGCAGACGGTGGCCCATCATCTGCATGTCGAAGTCAAGCGCCGCCACCACACGCTGCAACTGGCCCGGCGCGAGCACGAACTGGAACGCGCGGCGCTGAACGCGAAACTGTCGGCGCTGCAGGCGCAGGTGGAACCGCATTTTCTGTTCAATACCCTGGCCAACCTGAAATACCTGATCCGCACCGACGGCGAAACGGCGCAGCTGATGCTCGATCATCTGGTCGGCTATCTGCAAAACGCGCTGCCGGACATGCGCTCCGTGTCTTCCACCGTGGGACGCGAGCTGGCGCTGGCAGGCGATTACCTGTCCATCATGCAGATACGAATGGGCGAGCGGCTGCGCTTCCGCATCAATGCCGATGACGCCGTGCGCGCGCTGCCGTTTCCGCCGGCGATGCTGATCTCGCTGGTGGAGAACGCCATCAAGCATGGCCTGGAAAGCGCCACCCGCCCCGGCGAGCTGCTGATCTCCGCCGCGGTCGATAACGGCGCGTTGCGGCTGACGGTGCGCGACAACGGCGCGGGCCTGAGCGACCAGCCGGGCCAGGGGCTCGGCCTGGCCAACATCCACGAGCGCTTGCAGCTGCTGTATGGCGGGCGGGCGTCGCTGACGGTCGAGGCGCTGGACGATGGCGGCGTCGAGGCGACGCTGTCGGTACCGCTGCCCGCGCGGGAGGCCGCATGACCAGCGCCTTGATCGTCGAGGACGAACCGTTGCTGCGCGCGGAGCTGGCTGACCAGCTGGCGATGCTGTGGCCCGAGCTGGAGATCGTCGGGCGGGCGGAAAACGGCATCGAGGCGGTGGCGATGCTGGAGGCGCTGCGGCCGGACGTCGTGTTCCTCGATATCCAGATTCCGGGCCTGAACGGTCTGGAGGTGGCGCGGCATGTGCCGGAATCGGCGCAGATCGTTTTTGTGACGGCGTATGCGGAACATGCGCTCAATGCCTTCGATGCCGGCGCCGCCGACTATCTGGTCAAGCCTCTTTCGGCCGCGCGCTTGCTGCAAACGGTCAAGCGCTTGAAAAGCCGCGAAAGCCGCGCGGTGGCGCCGGAGGTGTGGCGGCAGCTGTTCGGCAAGGCGGTCGCGCCGGTGTATCTGAAGTGGATCAAGGCGTCGATCGGCAATTCGGTGCGGCTGGTGATGGTGGCGGATGTGCAGTTCTTTACGTCCGACGGCAAGTACACGCGGGTGGTGACGGCCACCGGGGATGCGTTGATACGCGTGCCGCTCAAAAGCCTGATCGAGCAGCTCGATCCGGGGCAGTTCGCGCAGGTGCACCGCGGGGCGATCGTCAACCTTGAGGCGATCGAGCGCATCGACCGTGACGGCGCGGCGATGGAGATTCATTTGAAGGGACGGCCTGAGAGGTTGGCCGTCAGCGAGGCGTGCACGCGACAGTTTCGGCAGATGTAGCGCGGAGACACGTAGGGCGGATTAGCGTAGCGTAATCGGCCATGCATGCGCCGTCGGTGGCTCATGCATGGCCGATTACGGCGTTCCGCCCTACGTGTTTCCAAGGAACGCGAAATGTGCGGCCGGTGCAATGCGCTAATTCGCCCGCTTGGCGGCGATCGCGTTGCCGGCGCGGCTGGCGCCCTTGCGGCCCAGGAAGTGCGAGATGAACTGGCCCGCGTCGACCACGATATCCAGATCGACGCCGGTCTCTATCCCCAACCCCTGCATCATGTACAACACGTCCTCGGTGGCGACGTTGCCGGTCGCGCCCTTGGCGTACGGGCAGCCGCCCAGCCCCGACACCGACGAGTGGTAAATCGAGATGCCCACCTCCAGGCTGGCGTAGATGTTGGCCAGCGCCTGCCCGTAGGTGTCGTGGAAGTGCCCCGCCAGCCCGTCGACGCGGAACTCGCGGATCGCGCGCTCCAGCACCGCCTGCGTCTTGCGCGGCGTGGCCACGCCGATGGTGTCGGCGATGTCGATCTCGTCGCAGCCCAGGTCGCGCATGCGGCCCACCACGTCGGCCACCGCGTCGAGCGGCACGTCGCCCTGGTACGGACAGCCGAACGAGCAGCTGATGCTGCCGCGCAGGCGCAGGCCGTTGTCCTTGACCGCCTTGGCCACGTCCTCGAAACGGGCGATCGATTCGGCGATCGAACAGTTGATGTTCTTTTGCGAGAACGCCTCCGACGCCGAGCCGAAAATGACCACCTCGTCGGCCCGCGCCGCCAGCGCCGCCGTCAGGCCTTGCATGTTGGGCGTCAGCGCGGAGTAGATCACGCCGCTCTTGCGGTCGATGCCGGCCATCACCTCCGCGCTGGTGGCCATCTGCGGCACCCACTTCGGCGAGACGAACGACGCCGCCTCGATATTGCGGAAGCCGGCGCTGGTGAGGCGGTTCACCAGTTCGATCTTGATGGCTGCGGGCACGCTGGCTTTTTCGTTCTGCAGGCCGTCGCGCGGGCCCACTTCGACGATTTTGACCTGCCGGGGCAAACTGTTCATCTTCAATATCCTTGGTTGCGGTCGACGATGTCGGCGACGGGTTCGCCCTGTTCGAGCTTGCGGATTTTTTCGGCGATCTGCTGCACGCTTTCGCGGCGCAGCGTCAGCGCCGAGATATGCGGCGTGATCGTGATGCGCGGCTCCTGCCAGAACGGATGCTGCGCCGGCAGCGGCTCGTTGCGGAACACGTCCAGCGTGGCGGCGGCGATGTGGCCGGATTTGATCAGCGACAGCAGATCCGGCTCGGCGATGTGGGCGCCGCGCGCGACGTTGATGATGAAGGCGCCGGCCGGCAGCTTGCCCATGTTGGTGCGGTCGACCAGGTTGCTCGTGTCGGGCGTCAGCGGCAGCATGCAGACCAGCACCCGGCTGCCGCGCAGGAAGGTGTCGAGGCCCTCGCCGCCGTGGTAGCACTGCACGCCCGGGATTTTCTTTTCGGTGCGGCTCCAGCCGCGCAGCGGAAAGCCGAACGGCGCCAGCGCTTCGAGCACGCGCTTGCCCAGCACGCCCATGCCCAGCACGCCGATGGCGAAGTCGCCCCGGTTATGCTGCGGCAAAGGCGCCCACAGGCCGGCGCGCGCCTGCGCTTCGTATTCGTCGAAACGGCGGAAATAGCGCAGCACCGAATACGTGACGTATTCGGCCATCTGCACCGCCATGCCGGCGTCGCCAAGGCGGATGATGGGCACCTCGCGCGGAATGGCGTCGCCGAAGCGCAGCAGCGCGTCGACGCCGGCGCCGGTGTTGAAGATCGCCTTGACCTGCGCCAGTTCCGGCAGCATCGCTTCCGGTGGCGACCACACCACCGCGTAGTCGCACGGCTGGCTTGGTTCGCCGGCGTGCCAGATTTCGAATTCCGCCTCCGGCAGGAACTTGGTGAAGTCCTTGATCCACGGCTCGGTCTTGCCGTCCGCTCGATGTAAAAGAATGCGCATGATGATCTCCTTGATCTCTCTTTACGCCGTCTTGAACGCCAGCAGCGGTGCGCCATCGGCCACCTGGTCGCCGACGCCGTAGAGGATGTCATCGACCACCCCATCGTGCGGCGCGGCGATGGTGTGTTCCATTTTCATGGCTTCCATGATGACGAGGGCGTCCCCTTTTTTCACTTCCTGGCCTTTGGTGGCCAGCACCGCGACCACCTTGCCCGGCATCGGCGCGGTCAGGCGGCCGCCTTCGGCCTCCGTCTCGCCGGCGTGGGCCATCGGGTCGTTGTAGGTCAACTGGTAGTGGGCGCCGCCGGTGAAGACGTGCAGCACGTCGCCGTCGCGGCGCACCGCGCCGTGCACGGCCCGCGCGCCCAGCTTGATGCTGTAGCCGTCGCCGTCGCGCGAGGTCAGGGCGAGGACCTCGGGCTGGGCGCCCGCGCCCACGCTGAACAGCCAGCCGTCGGCGCGGTAGCTGGCATAGGCCGTGTAGGGCCGGTCGCTGGCGAATTCGTCGCTGAACGACAGCGCGCGCACGTACGGCTGGTTCATGCGCCAGCCCAGCGCCTGGCCCCACGGGTCGGCCGGGTTGGCGCGCGATTGCCCGGCGGCGTCCTGTTTTTCGGCGGCGATCAGCGACACCACGGCCAACGCCAGCGCGCTGTCCGGGGCCGCTTGCGGCGCCGGGAACAAGGCGTCGTGATTGCGCTCGATCAGCCCCGTGTCCAGGTCCGCCGTGGCGAAGGCCTGGCCTTCGACCAGGCGCTTGAGGAAGGCGATGTTGGTCGCCAGGCCGGCCACCTGGTATTCCGACAGCGCCTGCGCCATGCGGGCCAGCGCCTGCTTGCGGTCCGCGCCCCAGACGATCAGCTTGGCGATCATCGGGTCGTAGAACGGCGAGATGGCGTCGCCGGCGCGCACGCCGGAATCGATGCGCACGCCGGCGGGCGTGCCGGCCG
>DATMSN010000545.1:0-1820 GCA_035565375.1 Duganella sp.
GGCGACCAGGCGCTGATCACGCAGGCGCTGGTGCGGCCGGACGGCACCCGCACGGCGGTGCTGGAGGCGATCTGGGATGTCTACCGGCGCGGCGGCGTCATCGCCGGCACCAGCGCCGGCGCGGCCATCATGAGCAGCACCATGTTCTACGACGCCAAGACCGTGTTCGGCACCTTGAGCCAGGGCGTCAACGGCCGCGAGCTGACCGCCGGCCTGGGATTCATCGGCGACGACATCTTCGTCGACCAGCATCTGCTGGCGCGCGGGCGCTTCGCGCGCATGCTGCCGGCGATGCTCAAAAAGGGCTACAAGCTGGGCATCGGCATCGACGAGAACTCCGCCGTCATCATCACCGGCCGGCGCCAGGTGGAGGTGGTCGGCTACCAGGGCGCGCTGCTGGTCGACCTGTCGCGGGCCACGGTCGACCAGCAGGTCAAGGACTTCAACCTGTCGAACGCGCGCCTGAGCTACCTCGATCGCGACGACCGCTACGACCTGGCCACGCGCAAGTACACGCCGTCCGCCGACAAGGTCGAAGGCAAGGTCGATCCGCAAAAGCCGTATTTGAAGGAGCCGGTGTATTCCACCGATGTCCTGGGCCACAACACGATCCTGATCCTGATGTCCAAGCTGGTCGACAACAGCGAGACGCAGGCGATCGGCATCGCCACGGCCGGGCCGCTGGACCCGCGCCAGGACCTGGGATTCGAATTCAAACTGACGCGCGACGCCGGCACCACCGGCTACGGTTCGGCCACGATGGACGCCTACACGGTGCTCGACATGCGGCTCGATGTGCGGCCTTTGCGGATCACGCGGCCTTGGTACAAATGACGGGAGTGAAATGAACGCCTTGAAATGCCTGCCGGCCGGCGCGCTGGCGCTGTCCTTGCTGTTGCCGTCGATATCGTCCGCGCAAGCGCCGCCCGGCACCCCCGCCGCCGCGGTGGACGTTTTCATCGGCACCGGCGGCGACGGCCACACCTTCCCGGGCGCGGCGCGGCCCTTCGGCATGATCCAGCTCAGTCCCGACACGCAGGTGCGGCCGTTCCGCCAGAGCTATCCGTGGGCCGCCGGCTACCGCTACGAGGACGACAGCATCCTCGGTTTCTCGCACACGCACTTTTCCGGCAGCGGCCATTCGGACCTGGGCGACGTGCTGCTGATGCCCTACAGCGGCGAGACCAAACTGGAGCCGGGCTATCCCGAGCGGCCCTTCAGCGGCTACCGCTCGCGCTTCAGCCACAAGGACGAGCGCGCCGAGCCGGGCTACTACGCCGTCAAGCTGCTCGACAACGAGGTCGACGTCGAGCTGACCGCCAGCGAGCGGGTGGGCATGCACCGCTACCGTTACGCGGCGGGCGCGCCGGCCAAGGTGATACTGGACCTGCGCTCGAGCATCTACGATTACAAGGCCAAGAATTTGTGGTCGCGGCTGCGCGTGCGCGACGACAAGCTGATCACCGGCATGCGCGAGACGCGCGGCTGGGCGGCCGGACGGCAGCTGTATTTCGCCATCGCTTTCTCGCAGCCGTTGACGGCGCGCTCGCTGCGCAATATGGAGACCGATATCGAGTACAAGGGCTTCGCCGGCCCGGGCTCCGGCCCCGGGGACAAGCCTTTCGTCGAGGGCAAGGCGCTGGTCGGCGCGCTCGAATTCGGCGTGCCGGCCGACGGCAGGGTGCTGGTGAAGGTGGCCATTTCCGCCGTCAGCGAGGAGGGCGCGATCGCCAACCTGGCCGAGATGCCGGGCTGGGACTTCGACGCGGAGCGCGACAAGGCGCGTGCCGCGTGGGACACCGCACTGTCTGCGGTCGATA
>DATMSN010000546.1:0-3323 GCA_035565375.1 Duganella sp.
CGCCCGGCGCCGCCATCGGTGGCGCGGACATTCCCGGCGGCTACCTGGGGCCGCGCAAGACCTTGCTGGTGGTGGACGACGTCGCCACCAACCGCGCCTTGCTGCGCGACCTGCTGGGCGCGCTGGGCTTCCGCATCCTGGAGGCCGACAACGGCGTCTCCGCGCTGCGCCAGGCCAAAATCGAACCGCCCGACCTGGTGCTGATGGACATGGTGATGCCGGATATGGACGGGATCGAGGCGACGCGCAGGTTGCGCGCCGAGCCGGGCAGCGCCAACACGCCGGTGCTGATCATTTCGGCCAGCTCGACGCAGGAGGAGGGGTTGCGCGCGATCGCCGCCGGCGCCGACGCTTTCCTCGGCAAACCGATCGACGAGCAGGCGCTGCTCGGGGAAATCGGCGCCCGGCTCAAGTTGCAGTGGATAAAATAACGGGACAATGAAAAAAAGCTTCATCGGCACCGAACGCGATCTTGAGCGCGTTCAGGCAGATGAAGCTTTTTTTTGCGGAATTTTGTGGTGCCCACGGAGGGACTCGAACCCCCACACCTTGCGGCACATGGACCTGAACCATGCGCGTCTACCAATTCCGCCACGTGGGCACTGATACTGCTGAACAACAACTGCTATTATAGCGACAGGGTGAGTTTCGCGCCAGATGAACTTTCGTTCCATACTGCGCATCAACCCGGTCTAGCAATTCCCGCTTTGTCTTTGTTTTTCAACATTGTCGCTGCGAGAGACCAAGATTATAGAGTAATCCTGCGCGATGTCAAACACCAATTTCGGAATCTGTCGGAAAAATCCGGTAGCGAAAGCGTGAATTAGTCAATCAGGGCGTTTCCAAGTACACTACGCCTGTCGTCGTGTCATATATATGCACCCGACGATTTTGCCAGGCCGGATTTCCTCTGAACACTGTCAATAACAACTACAGAAATACTTTTGAACCAAACTACCCACACCATTCCCAGCCGGGAGGAAATTCTCGGCATCTTCCGCAGCGCCAAGGCGCCGCTTGACCTGCTCGCAGTGGCGAAGTCGCTCAAAGTCGCGCAAGACGCACAAGCGGTGCTATCGCGCCGGCTCAACGCCATGCAGCGCGACGGCCAGATCGTCGCCGACGACAGCGGCCACTTCACGCTCGCCGAACAGACCGGCTTCGTCGCCGGCCGCGTCAGCAGCCACCGCGACGGCTTCGGCTTCGTCATCCCGGACGAGCCGGGCGAAGACCTGTTCCTGCCCGAGAAGGAAATGCAGAAAGTGCTGCACGGCGACCGCGTGCTGGCCAAGGTCATCGGCGTCGACCGCCGCGGCCGGCCGGAAGGCACCATCGTCGAAGTCGTCCAGCGCGCCAACACGCACGTCATCGGCCGCCTGCTCAACGAGAACGGCGCCTGGATCGTCGCGCCGGAAGACCAGCGCATCGCCCAGGACATCCTGATCGAAGGCGCGATCGGCAAGGCCAAATCGGGGCAGGTCGTCAGCGTCGAGCTGACCGAGCAGCCGATGCGCTTCAAGCAGCCGGTCGGCAAGATCGTTGAAGTGCTGGGCTCGCTTGACGATCCGGGCATGGAGATCGAAATCGCCGTGCGCAAGTTCGGCGTGCCGCACATCTTCTCCGACGCCGCGCTCAAGCAGGCCAACAAGCTGCCCGACGTGGTGCGCGAGATCGACCTGGCCGACCGCGTCGACCTGCGCGACATCCCGCTGGTGACCATCGACGGCGAGGACGCGCGCGACTTCGACGACGCGGTCTACTGCGAGCCGGTCAAGATCGGCCGCGCCAACGCCTACCGCCTGATCGTCGCCATCGCCGACGTCAGCCACTACGTCAAGCCGAACGACGCGCTCGACACCGACGCGCTCGAACGCAGCACCTCGGTCTACTTCCCGCGCCGCGTGATTCCGATGCTGCCGGAAAAACTGTCGAACGGCCTGTGCTCGCTGAACCCGGCGGTCGACCGTTTGACCCTGGTGTGCGACGCCGTCATCACCGCCAAGGGCGAGATCAAGGCCTACCAGTTCTACCCGGCCGTGATCCACTCGGCCGCGCGCCTGACCTACACCGAAGTGGCCGACATCCTCGGCAACACCAAGGGACCGGAGGCGGCGCGCCGCCCGGGCATCGTGCCGCATCTGCTGAACCTGTACGACGTGTACCAGGCCTTGCTGAAGGCGCGCAGCGAACGCGGCGCGATCGATTTCGAGACCACCGAGACCTACATCGTCTGCAACCCGTCGGGCAAGATCGAAAAAATCATCCCGCGCACCCGCAACGAGGCGCACAAGCTGATCGAGGAATGCATGTTGACCGCCAACGTCTGCGCGGCCGACCTGCTGATCCGCCACAAGCATCCCGGCACCTACCGCATCCACGCCAGCCCGACGGCCGAAAAGCTCAAGCAGGTGCGCACCTTCCTCAAGCAGGTGAACCTGAACTTGAACGGCGGCGACAAGCCGACCGCCGGCGATTACGCCGAGCTGATGCGTCAGGTCAAGGAGCGTCCGGACGCGTCGCTGCTGCAAACCATGCTGCTGCGCTCGATGCAGCAGGCGGTCTACTCGCCCGACAACATCGGCCACTTCGGCCTGGCGTACGAGGCGTATGCCCACTTCACCAGCCCGATCCGCCGCTATCCGGACTTGCTGACGCACCGCGCCATCAAGGCCATCCTGCTCGGCAAAAAGTACGAGCCGAAGATCCCGTCGACCAGCGTGCTCAACACGAACGTCTCGAACGCCACGCGCAAGCAGCAGGCCAAGGACAAGGCCGACGGCAAAGAGAAAAAAGCCGCCGTCGACCTGACCGTGTGGGACGCGCTGGGCGTGCACTGCTCGGCCAACGAGCGCCGCGCCGACGAGGCCTCGCGCGACGTCGAAGCCTGGCTCAAGTGCTACTTCATGCAGGACAAGCTGGGCGAG
This sequence comes from Duganella sp., assembly GCA_035565375.1. Taxonomy (GTDB): domain Bacteria; phylum Pseudomonadota; class Gammaproteobacteria; order Burkholderiales; family Burkholderiaceae_D; genus Rugamonas. The sequence continues at coordinate 2,925 of DATMSN010000546.1, forward strand.
GAATTCACCGGCATCATCACCGGCGTGACCAGCTTCGGCATCTTCGTGCAGCTGGACCAGTTGTTCGTCGAAGGCATGGTGCACATCACCGACCTCGGCGCCGACTACTTCCAGTACGACGACGCCCGCCACGAGCTGCGCGGCGACCGCACCGGCAAGCGCTTCCAGCTGACCGACCGGGTCGATGTGCAAGTGGTGCGCGTCGATCTGGAATCGCGCAAGATCGATCTGCGCCTGGCCGGCGTCGACGCGCCGCCGCCACGTCCGGAGAAGCCGTCCAAGGACAAGGATCGGAAGGGCAACATCAAGCCCGGTCCGACGACGTCGCAGCGCCACGAGGTGAAAACCACCGCGCCGTCGGCGCCGCAGCCGGCCGCCAAGCCGGCGTCGCGCTCGCGG
>DATMSN010000547.1:0-5129 GCA_035565375.1 Duganella sp.
GCCGCCGCGGTCGCGCGACATCAGCGCGCACACCGCCGCCAGATTGGCGCCGGCCTCGATCCCGGCCACCATCAACTGCTTGCCGGTCCAGCCGATCTTGGCCTTGTTCTTCTTGGCCCAGGTCAGCACGGCGTGGGCGTCTTCCACCGCCGCCGGGAACGGCCGCACGCAAGCCAGCGTGTAGCCCGAGGCCAGCACCGCCATGCCGGGATGGTCGTCCGCCAGGTGGCGCAGGAAGCTGTCGGCGTCTTCGAGATCGCCGCCGACGAAGCCGCCGGCGTGGAAGAACACCGTCAGCGTATCGCGCTTGGCGCCGGCGTCGCCGCTGGTGTAGAGGCGCGCCGGCAGCGGGCCTTCGGCGCCGCGCACATCCATACTGCGGATCTTCAGCCGGTCCGACAGCTCCGGCAGCACCTCGTCCTGCGGCTTGATGGTCACCGCAGCACCGTGTCTGTCGCGTCGGCGCAGGCCAGCACGTCGCCGCTGGCCACTTCGGTCAGGGCACGAACGCCGCTCACTTCGGCCTTGGCCGTCTGCGAGTAGACATCGGTATAGACGACGCCCGCCAGCGCCACCGATGTCAGCGCGATCGCAACCGTTGCAAAAATTCCGTCCCGATATTTCATGATGATTCCCTTCCTGCGTGGTGTAACAAACTTGCCTCTGCCCCGGAACAGCCATGCTTTCCTTGGTGCAGTACAGCAATCTTAAACTTGTTCTACAATCCGATAAATAGGGCAAAGTCGAATTGATTGTTCAGGATCCCGAACAATGGAGGAAATAAGTGAATAAACTGCAAGCGATGGAAGTGTTCGTCAACGTGGTCGACTCCGGCGGCTTCACGCGCGCGGCAGAGATCATGCAACTGCCCAAGGCCACGGTATCGACCTTGATCCAGTCGCTGGAGGCGTCGCTGGCGGTCAAGCTGCTGCACCGGACCACCCGCCACGTCAGCGTCACGGCCGACGGCGCCGCCTATTACGAGCGCTGCCTGCGCATCCTGTCGGACGTGCGCGACGCCGAGGAATCGCTGTCGCGCACCCGCCTCAGTCCCAGCGGACGGCTGCGGGTCGACGTTCCCACCGGGCTGGCCTCCAGCGTGCTGGTGCCGGCGCTGCCCGATTTCTTCACCCGCTACCCGGACATCCAGATGGAGATGGGCTGCAGCGACCGCGCCGTCGACCTGGTCGAGGAAGGCGTCGATTGCGCCGTGCGCGCCGGCCAGTTGGTCGATTCGAGCCTGATCGCGCGGCGCGTCGGCATTCTGCACTTCGTCACCTGCGCCGCGCCGTCCTACCTGGACCGCTACGGCCGCCCGTCCCACCCGGACGAATTGATGCGCCACCTGTGCGTTAACTATTTTTCATCGAAGACCGGTAAAATCGTCGACTGGGATTTCTCGCGCGGCAGCGAACGTGTGCAGGTCGCCCTGCCCGGCCACATCGCCCTGAACGACACCACCGCCTACACGGCGGCGGGGCTGGCCGGCCTGGGCATCGTGCAGATGCCGAATTTCCTGCTCGAGCCGCTGGTCGCGGAAGGCAGCTTCGAACAGGTGCTGCCGGAATGGACCTCCGACCCGATACCGATACACGTGGTCTACCCGCAAAACCGCCACCTGTCGGCCAAGGTGCGGGTGTTCGTCGAATGGGTCGCCGAACTGTTGTCCAATCATCCAGGCATGCGCCTGCCGAAAGCACCACCACCGGCGGCGCGTGCCGCATCCTATGAGGTCGCCCTATGACTGAAGCACACCGCATCGTTTTCCTCGACCGCGACAGCGTCATCGCCAAGGTGCGCAAGCCGTCCTTCGCGCACGAATGGACCGAATATCCGGCCACCCGCGCGGCCGACGCGGCGCCACGCCTGCTCGACGCGCGCGCCACCATCGCCATCACCAACAAGGTGCCGCTGCGCGCCGACGACCTGGCGCGGCTGCCGGACCTGAAGATGATCGCGGTGGCCGCCACCGGCACCGACATCGTCGACCTGGCGGCCTGCCGCGAGCGCGGCATCGTCGTCTCCAACATCCGCAACTACGCGGTGCACACGCTGCCGGAGCACACCTTCGCGCTGATCCTGGCGCTGCGCCGCCAACTGGTGGCCTACCGCGAGGACATCGAGGCGGGTCTGTGGCAAAAGTCCGAGCGATTCTGCCTGTTCGGCCATCCGATCTCCGATCTGGCGGGCAGCCGCCTGGGCCTGGCCGGCTACGGCGCGCTGGGCAAATCGGTGGCGCACATCGCGCGCGCCTTCGGCATGGAGGTGGTGGTATTCAACCGCTCGCCGGTGACCGACGAAGGCGTCAAGCAGGTTTCATGGGACGAGCTGCTGGAGACCTCGGATGTCCTCAGCCTGCACCTGCCGCTCAACGACAAGACGCGCAACATCATCTGCGCCAAGGAGTTGATCCGCATGAAAAGCTCGGCGCTGCTGATCAACACCGCGCGCGGCGGCCTGGTGGACGAGGTGGCGCTGGCCGACGCGTTGCGCACCGGCGTGATCGCCGGCGCCGGCTTCGACGTGCTGACAAAAGAGCCGCCGCCGCCGGACAACGTGCTGCTCAACCTGCGGCTGCCGAACTTCATCCTCACGCCGCACTCGGCGTGGGCCAGTTCGCAGGCGATGCAAGTGCTGGCCGATCAACTGATCGACAATATCGAAGCATGGCAAGCGGGCAAACCGAACAACGTAATCGGCTAAACCGTAAGCCACGCCGCCAAAAGAAACCAAGAAACCACGTAGGGCGGATTAGCGCAGCGTAATCCGCCAAGCTCCGCCCGCGGCTAATCGTCCAACCCCTTGCCGTTCAAAATATCGGGGATGGCTTTGAGCACGCGCGCGGTGCGCGTCTTGGACTGCTTGGCCGACGAAAAATGCAGCAGGTAGGCGCGCCTGCGTCCCGGCGTCAGCGCCTCGAAAGCGCTTTTCAGCTCCAGCATTTCATCCAGCCTGGCCTGGAACTCCTCCGGCACCGAAAACTCCTCGGTCTTCTTAAACTCGACCTTCACGCCCGATTTCTCGAGCTTCACCGCCTCGGAAAGATAGGTCTTCAAAACGGTTTTGAGCTTGCGGATTTCCTCGACGCCGGTGAAGCGCGCCTGCCGCGCCGCCTGCACGTTGGCGGTCTGCTGGACCAGGATGCCCTTCGCGTCCTTCAACAACGCCCCCTTGAAGAACAGCAGCGCGCAGTACTGCTTAAACACGTGAATCAGCACCACGTTGCGGCCATCCAGCGTGTAGCACGGCACGCCCCACTTCAAGTCCTCGGCAAGTCCGCTATCGAGGCAGATCGTCCGCAACTCGCGCACCTCGTCAGCCCAGTTCTTGAGACGCCCGACGTAGGCGTCGACTTTCGGATTCAGATCGTGGTCGGTCATGCCTGCCCTCTCAATAAGTCCCGGGAAGAAGTATGTTGCGGTCGACATGGCGCAGATCGCGCAGTCCGCAGAAGGCCATCGTCAGATCGGCCTCGTTGCGGATGATCTCCAAACACTTGCTGACGCCCTGCTCGCCCATCGCGCCCAGTCCGTACAGGAACGGACGCCCGATATAGACGCCCTTCGCGCCCAGCGCCACCGCCTTGATCACATCCTGGCCGGAGCGGATGCCGCCGTCCATGTGCACTTCGATCTGCTTGCCGACCGCTTCGACGATCGCCGGCAGCGCGCCGATCGACGACTGCGCGCCATCGAGCTGGCGGCCGCCGTGGTTGGAGACGATCAGCGCGTCGGCGCCGCTTTCGACGGCGAGGCGCGCGTCCTCGGCGTCCATGATGCCCTTGATGATCAACTTGCCGCCCCAGCGCTGCTTGATCCACTCGACATCCTTCCACGACAGGCTCAAATCGAACTGCTGATTGGTCCACGACGACAGCGACGACATGTCCGACACCGACGTCGCGTGGCCGACGATATTGCCGAAGCCTCGGCGTTTGGTGCCCAGCATGCCGAGGCACCAGCGCGGCTTGGTGGCGAGGTTGATCATGTTGGCGACGGTGAGCTTGGGCGGCGCCGACAGGCCGTTGCGGAGGTCCTTGTGGCGCTGGCCCAGCACCTGCAAATCGAGCGTCAGCACCAGCGCCGAGCAGCGCGCGGCCTTGGCGCGGTCGATCAGGCGGTTGATGAACTCGCGGTCCTTCATCACGTAGAGCTGGAACCAGAAAGGCTTGCTGGTGTTGGCGGCGATGTCCTCGATCGAGCAGATGCTCATCGTCGACAGCGTGAACGGCACGCCGAATTTTTCGGCCGCCTTGGCGGCGAGGATTTCGCCGTCGGCGTGCTGCATGCCGGTCAGGCCGGTCGGCGCCAGCGCGACCGGCATGGCGACGGGCTCGCCGACCATGGTGCTGGCCAGCGTGCGGTTTTCCAGATTGACGGCCACGCGCTGGCGGAATTTGATCTTGGCGAAATCCTCGTTGTTGGCGCGGTAGGTCGACTCGGTCCAGGAGCCGGCGTCGGCGTAGTCATAGAACATGCGCGGCACGCGCTTCTTCGCCAGCAGGCGCAGGTCTTCAATGCTCGTGATGATGGTCATGCACACTCCTTGGGCCGATAACCGTCAAATCATCGGGCATTTTGGCAAAAATGCCAATAGCAATGTGCCGCCACGGGGGCCTCGCGGACACGATAATCAAGGAGTTGATCCCGGCGCGCGGCCGATAATCGTCGCGCAAAGAAAAAAGGCCTGAAGATTTCTCTTCAGGCCCTTCGTCTTACGAATTTTTGGTGCGGCTGGCAGGAATCGAACCCACGACCCCTTGGTTCGTAGCCAAGTACTCTATCCAGCTGAGCTACAGCCGCGAAAGACAACATTATAGCAGGGCAATTTCAAATCAAGAAGCCTATTCGGCGAATTTTTTTCGGCGCGCCGGTCCGCCCCGGCGCGCCGTTTTCACGGCCGGCGACGGGATCATAGAAATCACCAAGGCGCCGAACAATATTCCGCAATCGCCCGCTCGACCGTTTCGGACGCGGATCGGCGGTGATAGCATTTCCCGCACAATTAGCAAGACCATAAGCCCCACCAGGAGACAAGCACTATGAAATACTCACGGCCCCCGCGCATGTTCGCGGCCTGCCTGATCGCGCTCGCCGCGCTGTGCCACGGCCACGCCGGCGCCGCCGAAC
>DATMSN010000548.1:0-2529 GCA_035565375.1 Duganella sp.
GACTTGGCCTCCACCACGAACAACTTCCCCGCCACGCCCAGCCGCTTGAGCAACTCGTCGAGCGCGGCGGCGTAGGCCGCCGGATGCCCCATGATGCCCGGCGCGATCACGCTGTAGCCCTCCCACAACAATTCCTTGCGCACGGCGCCGCGCTCGGCCGCGTTGAGCGCGCCGTCGCCGTTGAGCACCAGGGTCCAGCTGCCGTCCCAATGCACATTGAGCGGCGCGTAGATGCGGCGGTAGGCGTGCACGAAGCGCGCCATCGCGTCCGGCGTGATCGCATACGAGCTGCGCCGGCCGTCGCGCTGGGCGCCCAGCCAGCCCTCCTGCGCCAGCCGGAACACCGACGTGCGCAACAGCCGGTCGTTGACCCCGAACGGCGCCAACAGCTCGATCAGACTGCCCAGCCAGACCATCCCCCCGTGCGGCACGATGGCGTCGCCGAAAATCGTCACCACCAGCGATTTCGAGCGCGGCGGGTCGCCGGCGAGGAACTGTGCTATCCAATCGGAATAATTCATGGGCGGATGTCTCTGTACATGGAAACAATAGTTTACTTTGCCCCGACCGCGGCGCAGCATTTATTTGCAGGCGGTTTCCCTTGGGATACTAAAACGTAACATGATTCAAAATATTCGTAGCAAAATGAAATAACGTATCGTATTATGGCGTGACACGAGGAGACAGCTATGTACGCACAAATGGTGGAGACCGGCCTGAGCACTGTCCGCACGGCCGACGACATGGCCGCCGACGAACGCGCCTTCCAGGCCCGCATCGACGACGGCGTCAAGATCGAGGCCAAGGACTGGATGCCGGACGCCTACCGCAAAACCCTGATCCGCCAGATCTCGCAGCACGCGCACTCGGAGATCGTCGGCCAGCTGCCGGAGGGGAACTGGGTCACGCGCGCGCCCACGCTCAAGCGCAAATCCATCCTGCTGGCCAAGATCCAGGACGAAGCGGGCCACGGCTTGTACCTGTACAGCGCCGCCGAAACGCTGGGCGTCTCGCGCGACGAGCTGCTGGCCGCCCTGCACAGCGGCAAGGCCAAATACTCGAGCATCTTCAACTACCCGACCTTGTCGTGGGCCGACATGGGCGCCATCGGCTGGCTGGTCGACGGTTCGGCCATCATCAACCAGATCCCGCTGTGCCGCTGCTCATACGGCCCGTACGCGCGCGCCATGATCCGCGTCTGCAAGGAGGAGTCGTTCCACGCGCGCCAGGGCTACGACATCATGCTGTCGCTGGCGCGCGGCACGCCCGAGCAAAAAGCCATGGCGCAGGATGCGCTCAACCGCTGGTGGTGGCCGTCGCTGATGATGTTCGGCCCGTCGGACGCCGAATCGGTCAACAGCGCGCAGTCGGCGCAATGGCGCATCAAGCTGTTCTCCAACGACGAACTGCGCCAGCGCATGGTCGACCAGACGGTGCCCCAGGCCGAATTCCTCGGCCTGACGGTGCCCGATCCGGACCTCAAATTCAACGCCGACACCGGCCACTACGAATTCGGCGCCATCGACTGGAGCGAATTCCACAACGTCTTGAAGGGCAACGGCCCGTGCAACCGCGAACGGCTGCGCACCCGCGTCAAGGCCTGGGAGGACGGCGCCTGGTTCCGCGAGGCGCTGGTGGTCCACGCCGACAAACACGCCAGGGCCGCGGCTTGAACAACAAGGAGAACAGCATGAGCAAGGAATGGCCCCTGTGGGAAGTGTTCATCCGCAGCCAGCACGGTCTGGCGCACAAGCATGTCGGCAGCCTGCACGCGCCGGACGCCGAAATGGCCGTCAACAACGCGCGCGACGTCTACACGCGGCGCAACGAGGGCGTCAGCATCTGGGTGGTGCGCGCGGCCGACATCGTCGCCAGCAGCCCGGGCGACAAGGGCGCGCTGTTCGAGCCGGCCAACAGCAAGGTCTATCGCCATCCGACCTTCTTCCCGATGCCGGCCGAAGTCAAGAACCTGTAGGCGGAGCGCATCGTGGACACCAAAGTTAATTACCTGCTTCGCTTGGGCGACAACGCGCTGATCCTCAGCCAGCAGCTCTCGCAGCTCTGCGGCAAAGGCCCGGCGCTGGAAGAAGACATGGCGCTGACCAACGTCGCGCTGGATCTGTTGGGCCAGACCCGCCTGTGGTACGAATACGCCGCCGAACTCGAAGGCGCCGGCCGCGACGAGGACAAGCTGGCCTACCACCGCGACGCCCACGACTTCAAGAACTGCCTGCTGCTCGAACAGCCGAACGGCAACTACGCGGACACCATGATGCGGCAGTTTTACTTCGACACCTGGCACTACTTCCTGATCGAAGGCCTGACGCGCGGCGCCGACCCGCGCATCGCCGCCATCGCCGAGAAGTCGCTCAAGGAGGTGACGTACCACCTGCGCCGCAGCGGCGACTTGATCGTGCGCCTGGGCGACAGCACCGAGCTGGCGCACGCGCGCACGCAGGCGGCCGCCGACGAGCTGTGGATGTACAGCGGCGAAGTGTTCGCCTACGACGCCGTCGACGACGCCATGGT
>DATMSN010000549.1:0-3639 GCA_035565375.1 Duganella sp.
CGCCGCGCCGAACGGGCCGAACGCGGCCACCTTGCGCGGGCAGATCGAGGCGTCGGCGCAGAAAAGCCTGACCCTGTTCGCCGGCGACAGCAAGGCGGCCGGCTTCCTGGCCATTTCGCAATTCCTGGAAAAAGTGCCGGAGGAGGGCCGCCAGAAGACCGCCGAGGTGTTCATGAAGATCCTCAACGGCAGCCTGTGGGAGCTGTGGCAGGCCGCGCGCGCCAAGGCCGGCCTGGCGGAGGTGAGCGCCGACGAGAACCACGGCCGCTGGCTGCTGCTGGCCACCAACGCGCTGTCGGACGCCTTCTTCTACGGCGCGCCGGTGTACCTGCAGCTCGACGAGTTCGTCGAGGTCAAGGCGTCGGTGTTCCAGGTGACGCGCTCGCCGGGCAAGAACGTGGTCTACCTCGGTTGCGCGCTGCTGGTGCTGGGCGTGTTTTCGATGTTCTACATCCGCGAGCGCCGCCTGTGGGTATGGATCAAGGACGAGGCCGACGGCGCGGAGGCGCTGATGGCCATGAGCACGCAGCGCAAGACGCTCGACTTCGAACGCGAATTCGAGACGTTGAAGGAAAAGCTGCCACAATCGGCGTAAGGATCGGCACGCCCGCCGGCGTGGCGATCGGAGTAGACTACGGCAACTAAGTGGCAACCAAGTGACAACTAAGCAAGCGGCAAACCCAGCGGCACCGGAGAACACGATGGAACTCACTAAAACTCAGCAAACCTATATTCAGGCGCCAGGCTACTTCAAGCGATTGACGGCGTTCGACTGGATTTTCGCGCTGGCGCTGTTGGCCGGATCGGTGTTCGGCCTGAACCGCTACGGCCACTACATGGACGTCTACGAAAAGGCGATCCTGCTGCTGGCCGCGCCCACCTTCGCCGCGCTCGGCTGGCACTGGAAGCCGGTGCGCTGGCTGATGCCGCTGGTGGCGCTGCTGTCGCTGTGGGCGATCTCGATGTACGCCGGCCAGCTCGACATGGCCGGCACCAGGTTCTGGCTGCGCTACATGCTGTCGAGCCAATCGGCGATCTTGTGGATGAGCGTGATGTTCTGCCTGTCCACCTTGTTCTACTGGATCGGCTTCGCCGGCCGCTCGGACGCGATCTCCAGCCTCGGCTCCAAGCTGAGCTGGGCCGCCGTGGTGCTGGGCCTGACCGGCATGATGGTGCGCTGGTACGAGTCCTACCTGATCGGCGCCGACGTCGGCCACATTCCGGTGTCGAACCTGTATGAGGTGTTCATCCTGTTCTCGCTGATCACGGCGATGTTCTACCTGTACTTCGAGCAGCGCTACGCCACCCGCCAGATGGGGCCTTTCGTGCTGCTGGTCATCAGCGCCGCGATCGGCTTCCTGTTCTGGTACACCACGTCGCGCGACGCCGCCGAGATCCAGCCGCTGCTGCCGGCGCTGCAAAGCTGGTGGATGAAGATCCACGTGCCGGCCAACTTCATCGGCTACGGCAACTTCGCGCTGGCGGCGATGGTCGCGGCGGCCTATCTGCTGAAGACCTCGGGCTACCTGCAGGACCGGCTGCCGTCGGCCGAGGTGCTCGACGACGTCATGTACAAGGCCATCTCGGCCGGCTTCGCCTTCTTCACGATCGCCACCATCCTCGGCGCGCTGTGGGCGGCCGAGGCGTGGGGCGGCTACTGGTCGTGGGACCCGAAGGAGACCTGGGCGCTGATCGTCTGGCTCAACTACGCGGCCTGGCTGCACATGCGGCTGATGACGGGCCTGCGCGGCCGTCCGGCGGCGTGGTGGGCGCTGGTGGGCTTGCTGGTGACGACGTTCGCCTTCCTGGGCGTCAACATGTTCCTGTCGGGTTTGCACTCTTACGGCAAGCTGTAACCCGCCACCCCGCGATACTGGGGTCGTACCCGACGGGTACGACCCCGGGTGGCGGTGCGGGTTGCGCGGTTGACAACAAAATGTAATCGCAATGTAATCAGCGACTTGCTCGATTGGTGTAATGTTCAGGCTATTGGTACGACCAAGTCCCAACCTTGCACTTTTTCTGGAGTCAACATGCTGATCAAGCGTAGCCCCAACGGTATCGAACTGCCGTTTTCGTCGGAAATCACGCCGCGCGAACTGTACGAATCGCGCCGCGGCTTCATGAAGCAGATCGCGCTCGGCGCCGTCGGCGGCGCCGCGCTGCTGGAGATGGCCAACCGCGAAGCGTTCGCGCAGGGCGCCCATCCCAAGCTGGCCGCCAAGCTCAACCCGGCTTACTCGGCGCTCGACAAGCAGACGCCGTACAAGGACGCCACCAGCTACAACAACTTCTACGAGTTCGGCACCGACAAGAGCGATCCCGCGCAAAACGCCGGCACGCTGAAAACCCGGCCGTGGACCGTCACCATCGAGGGCGAGGTCAAGAAGCCGATGACGCTCGACATCGACGCGCTGCTGAAGCTGGCGCCGCTCGAGGAGCGCGTCTACCGCCTGCGCTGCGTGGAGGGGTGGTCGATGGTGATCCCGTGGATCGGCTATTCGTTCTCCGAGATCATCAAGAAGGTCGAGCCGACCGGCAACGCCAAATATGTCGAATTCATCTCGCTGGCCGACAAGAAGCAGATGCCGGGCGTCGGCAGCCGCGTGCTGGACTGGCCGTACACCGAGGGCCTGCGCATCGACGAGGCCAATCATCCGCTGGCGCTGCTGACGCTGGGCATGTACGGCGAGAACCTGACCAACCAGAACGGCGCGCCGGTGCGCATGGTGCTGCCGTGGAAGTACGGCTTCAAGTCGGGCAAGTCGATCGTCAAGATCCGCTTCGTCAAGGAGCAGCCGCGCACGTCGTGGAACATCTCGGCGCCGCGCGAGTACGGCTTCTACTCCAACGTCAATCCGGAAGTCGATCACCCGCGCTGGTCGCAGGCGTCCGAGCGCCGCATCGGCGAGGACGGCTTCCTGGCGCGCAAGCGCAAGACCTTGATGTTCAACGGCTACAACGATGTCGCGCCGCTGTACGCCGGCATGGATCTGAAGAAGTTCTTCTAAACATGGCATCGGTTTTGGCATATGCGCCCAGCGCGCGCCAGGCGAGCCTGATCAAGGGCGCCGTGTTCGTGCTGGCGCTGGTGCCCTTGCTGCGCATGGTCTACCTGACGCTGACGGGGCAACTGGTCGAACCGCTCGAATTCATCACGCGCGGCACCGGCGACTGGACCTTGTACTTCCTGTGTTTCACGTTGGCGGTGACGCCGCTGCGGCGGCTGACCAAGTGGAACTGGCTGATCAAGCTGCGGCGGATGCTGGGGTTGTACATGTTCTTCTACGGCTGCCTGCACTTCATGACCTTCCTGTGGTTCGACCACTTCTTCGACTTCGCGGAGATGTGGAAGGACGTGCTCAAGCGGCCGTTCATCACGGTCGGCTTCATCGCCTTCGTGCTGCTGATCCCGTTGGCGGTCACCAGCACCAACGCCATGGTGCGGCGGCTGGGCGGCAAGCGCTGGCAGTGGCTGCACAGGTTGATCTACGTGATCGCGCCGCTGGCGATCCTGCACTTCTGGTGGATGAAGGCCGGCAAGCACAACTTCACCGAGCCGATCATCTACGGCACCATCCTCGGCGTGCTGTTGTTGATGCGGGTTTACTGGGCGCGCGCCAAAGCGACGGCCAAGTA
>DATMSN010000550.1:0-2559 GCA_035565375.1 Duganella sp.
CCGACTGGTTCGCGCTGACCTATGTGCTCAACAGCCTGAACCGCAGCGTCGGCACGCCGGACTCGTATCCGTTCAAGCTGCCCACACCGGTGCAGGAGAAGTTGCACTTCATCCACAAGGTGGTGCTGGCGCACGTCGACAGGAACCAGGGCAAGGCGTTCCGTCCAGCGGTGGTGGCCAGGGCGCAAGCAACATCGCCGGCGCCGGCGGTGTGACCCGCGGATCGATGCGGCCGGCTCAGCGACTGGCCGGCGGCGGATTCGCGTCCTGCATGTCGCGCCAGTACTCGCGTTCTATCCCGCCCAGGTCGACCGCGCGCGCGGCCTCGTCGAAGGCTTGCTGTTGTTTCAGCCCCTGCGCCGTGTGCTGGAAGCAAACGTGCACCTGGCGCGCGGCGAACAGATTGTCGGCGATGCCGACCAGCTCGCGCTCGGCCCGCGTGTAGCGGCCCGCCGCCAGCAGGTAGCGCAGGCTGCGTTTTTCGATGACGATGGCGCCGAAGCGGCGCGCCAACAGCTTGCGCAGGTTGAGCTCGTCGCTGGTGGCTTCCTCGACCGAGAGCGCGCCCGCGCGCGCCAGGCCGTCGAACTGCTCGCCGTTGGAGTAGCCGGCCACGGTGCCGATGCGCAGCCCGCGCAGATCGGTCAGCGCGGCGGCGGACACCGGTTTGTCCTTCAGGTAGGCCAGCACCGTTTGCCGGCTGCCGACGGCGCTGGAGAAATAGCAGAGTTTTTCGCGCTCCGGATTGCGCAGCAACGCCACCGCGCCGGCGTAACGGCGGTCGTGCAGGCCCAGTTCCAGCGCGCGCTTCCACGGGTAGTAATCGACCTGTGCGGCGTAGCCCATGCGCGTGACCACCGCGCCGAGCAGCGCGCCGGTCACGCCGTTGCCCGGCAGCGTACGGCTGAAATACGGCGGCCATTCCTCGGTGGCGAAACGCAGCACCGGCGCCTCGGTGGCGAGCGTCGGCGCGGTCAGCAGCAAACCTGTGCAAAATTTCAACAGCCGTAACAGCTTCAAGCAGCCCCCAATCTCACCGCGGCGCGGGCAATAGCGGAAGACTATGCTCCCACAAATCGCCGGCCTCGGCAAAGATTTGTTGCCAAGAGGAGAATCTTAGTGCTCGAAGTCGAGCACGATGCGCCCCTCGATGTCGCCCTTGCGCATGCGCGACAACACATGGTTGATGTTCTCCAGCTTGTCCGTGCTGACGGTGGCGTGGACCTTGCCGAGGGCGGCGAAGTCGAGTGCTTCCTGCAAGTCGAGCCGGGTGCCGACGATCGATCCGCGCACGGTGATGCCGTTGAGCACCGTGTCAAAGATCGACAGCGGGAAGTCGCCCGGCGGCAGGCCGTTGAGCGAGACCGTGCCGCCGCGCCGCACCATGCCCAGCGCCTGCTGGAACGCCTTGGCCGAGACGGCCGTGACCAGCACCCCGTGCGTGCCGCCGAGCTCCTTCTGGATGAAGGCGGCCGGATCGGTGGTGAGGGCGTTGACCGTCACCGCCGCGCCCAGCCGCTTGGCCAGCGCCAGCTTGGCGTCGTCGATGTCGACCGCCACCACGTTCAGGCCCATGGCCGTGGCGTACTGCACCGCCATGTGGCCCAGCCCGCCGATGCCGGAGATCGTGACCCAATCGCCCGGCTTGGTGTCGGTGACCTTCAAGCCCTTGTAGACGGTCACGCCGGCGCACAGCACCGGCGCGATCTCGACGAAGCCGACGTTGGCCGGCAGGTGGCCGACGAAGTTGGGGTCGGCCAGCACGTATTCGGCGAAGCTGCCGTTGACCGAGTAGCCGGTGTTTTGTTGTTCGTTGCACAAGGTCTCCCAGCCGCCCAGGCAGTGCGGGCAGTGGCCGCAGGCCGTGTACAGCCACGGCACGCCGACGCGGTCGCCCTCCTTGACGTGGCGCACGCCGGCGCCGGCCGCGACCACATAACCGACGCCCTCGTGGCCGGGGATGAACGGCGGATTCGGCTTGACCGGCCAGTCGCCGTCGGCGGCGTGCAGGTCGGTGTGGCAGACGCCGGCGGCGGCGACCTTGACCAGGATCTGGCCGGGGCCGACCTGCGGCACGGGCGCCTCCTCGATCACCAACGGCTTGCCGAATTCGCGGACGACCGCCGCCTTCATGGTTTTTTGCATGGCTTACTCCTTCAGTGGATGGATTTAGAACGGCGCGTCGATGTCGACCACGTCGATCAGCTTGTGATTGACGAATTCCTTGATGCCCAGGCCGATCAATTCGCGGCCGTAGCCGGAGCGGCCGATGCCGCCGAACGGCAGGTCGGCCTTGACCATGGTCGGATGGTTGATGAACACCATGCCGGTGGCGATTTGTTTGGCGACCTCGACGCCGCGCGCGGTGTCGGCGGTGAACACCGAGCCGCCCAGGCCGAACGGCGTGTCGTTGGCGATGCGCACCGCGTCGGCCTCGTCGGCGGCGCGGAACAGCATCGAGACGGGGCCGAAGAATTCCCACAGGCGGGCCGGATTGTCCGCGCCCAGGTTCGACAGGATGGTCGGCTGCACGAACGCGCCGCCGGCCGGCACCGGCGG
>DATMSN010000551.1:0-2676 GCA_035565375.1 Duganella sp.
GCAATCGGTGACCGGTTCGCTCGACGCCGTCGACGAGCCGCTGCTGGAGACGGCCGCGCGCGAACTGTTCGAGGAAACCGGCATCGTCGCCGACGGCGAGCGCATCGTGCTGCGCGACTGGCACCTGTCGAACATCTACACCATCTACCCGGTCTGGCGCCACCGCTACGCGCCGGGCGTGACGGAAAACACCGAGCATGTCTTCAGCGTCGAGGTGCCGCGCGACATCGCCATCACGCTCAGCCCGCGCGAGCATCTGAATTACGCGTGGATGCCGCATCTGGAGGCGGCCGACAAGTGTTTTTCCTTTTCCAACGCCGAGGCGATTTTGCAACTTCCGCAACAAATCATGGCGGAATGAAATGATTTTAGCGTCGGGCAATTGCTTTTTGGCAATCGTTTGATTACACTCCTTCGACCAGGGCGATGGCCCGTCACCGGAGTCATTCATGAGCACGCCCAGCACGTCCAGTCCCGTCTCTCTCGTCCCCGCCAGGGACTTCGATCTCATCGATTCCCTGTTGTCCGGCTTCAAGTGGGGCGGCGCGGTCGACACCGGCGCCACCGTGACCTACAGCTTCCCATGGACCACCGCCGGCACCGCCACCTATAGCGGCGCCGACGGCACCGCGTATTCCAAGCTCGACGAGCCGAACGGCACCCAGCATTTCGGCCTGAACGCGGTCCAGCGGGCGGCCGCCGTGGCGGCCCTGAATGCCTGGTCCAGCGTGGCCAACATCACCGCCGCCCCGGTCCAGGAGAGCAGCACCGCCGTCGGCGACATCCGTTTCGGCTGGACCTCGTCGGCCCCGACGGAAACCGACGGCACCAGCGCCTGGGGCTGGGCGTACACTCCGAACCCGGTGCGCCCCAGCGGCGGCGATATCTGGCTCCACGCCGGGCCGTCGGGCGTGACCGACACCGACTGGTCGGCGGGCAGCTACAACTACATGTCCATGATCCACGAGCTGGGCCACGCGCTGGGCCTCAAGCATCCGTTCGAGGACGGCACGGTGATGGACCCCGCGCTCGCCAACCGTCAGTACTCGGTCATGGCCTACGATAGCGCCATCTTCAGCCAGTTCGTCGACGTCACGGCCACCGCGACCGGGCATGCTTATTCAGTCCACGAGGTCGTGCCCGATAGCCCCATGCTGTTTGACATCGCCGCGATCCAGTATATGTACGGCGCCAACATGACCTACCACACCGGCAATGACACCTACACCTTCAATCCGGCGACGCCTTTTCTGCACACGATCTGGGACGCCGGCGGCAACGACACCATCTCCGTCGCCAATTTCAGCGCGGGCTGCGAGATCGACTTGCAGGAGGGGCATTATTCGTCGATCCACATCCCCTCGGACAGTACCGCCGGCTTCAACTGGTCCGAACCGCCGCCGGCGGTCGTCTACGACGGCACGGCCAACCTGACCATCGCCTGGGACGTGGTGATCGAGAACGCCACCGGCGGCAGCGGCGACGACACGCTGATCGGCAACAGCGTCGCCAACCGGCTGCAGGGCAATGGCGGGCGCAACGTCATTGACGGCGGCGCCGGCATCGACACCGCCGTCTATAGCGGCAACTTGAGCGCCTACAACATTACCGCCACCGGCAACGGCGGCTACACCGTGACCGCGCGCGCCGATGCTGGCCAGAGCGACACGCTGACTGGCATCGAACGCTTGGCGCTGGCCGACGGCACGATGGCGTTGGGAGTGACCAGTTTGGCCGACGATCCATTGCAGGCGCAATATGTCGCGCTGGCGCAAAAATTTTATGTGGGCTATTTCGGCCGTGCGGCCGATGCCGGCGGCCTGGCCAATATGGTTGCCCAGTTCGCCGCCGCCAAGGTGCCGACCTCGATTGCCGAGTTCACCTCCGCCTATCAGACCAATGCCGTCGTCAAAGGCCTGGTGGACAGTTTCGGCAACAGCGCGGAGTCGGCCCGGCTATATCACGGCACCAGTCAGGAATTCGTCACGGCGATTTACGAGCATTTGTTGGGCCGGGCGCCCGACGCCGGCGGCCTGGCGTTCTGGTCGGGCGCGCTCGACGCCGATAACGGGCTGGCGCGGGGGCTGGCGGCGCTGAGCATCATGTCCGGCGCCGAGCGCAACACCACCACGCAGGGATTGGTCGATGCCGCATTGATCGCCAATCGCGTCACCATCGCCGCCAACTTCACCGCCAGCCTCGACCTGCCGCGCGAGGTGGCCGGTTACGCCGGCGACGCCGCCGCCGCCGTGGTCCGCACGATGCTCGACGCGGTCGACCAGAACACCAGCGTGATCGCCTACCAAAGCACGGTGCTGAGCACCACCAGCAAGCTGGCGGCCGCCGTGGCCGAAGGCGCGCCGGAGGTGGTGCTGGTGGGCGTGGCCGACGTCGGGCACGAGTTCGCCTTCGCCTGAGGCCGGCGCGATCGACGGCAGGTCGGCCGCCCGGCCCGGATACGGATCGATAAGTGCGGCGGCGAACGCACGCGAAGGCGCACTCGGGGTTAGAATGGTCCCCATGAAAATCCGAGTTGCGACCTACAATATTCACAAGGGAGTGTCCTCCATCCGCGCCGAGCCGCGGGTGTTGGCGCTAAAACAGGCGATCGGCCTGTTCAATGCCGATGTGGTTTTTTTGCAAGAGGTGCAGGGCAAGCACGACCTCAAGGCCGCC
>DATMSN010000552.1:0-5335 GCA_035565375.1 Duganella sp.
ATTCGACCATCCCCGCCCCCGCCGCCGCCACCGCCGCCGCCGCCCATATTGAAACTCCCGCCCTTCCCACCCGGAGCATCGCATGAACGTCTCATCCATCAATCCCGCCGCCAAACCGGCGGCTCCGCTGATCTCCCGTCAATGGTTGATCGAATACAGCATGCCGCTGGCGTATGTCGTGCTGTTCGCGGTGCTGGCCGTCACCGTCGAAAACTTCTTCTCGGTGACCAACGTCGTCGGCCTGATGCTGTCGGTGGCGCAGATCGGCATGGTCGCCTGCACCATGATGCTGTGCCTCGCCTCGCGCGACTTCGACCTGTCGGTCGGCTCGACCATCGCCTTCGCCGGCGTGCTGGGCGCGATCGTGCTCGAACAGAGCGGCAGCGTGGCGCTGGCCGTCGGCGCCGGCCTGGCCGCCGGTGCCTTGATCGGCGCGCTCAATGGCGTGTTGATCGCCTATTTGCGCGTGAACGCCTTGATCGCCACGCTGGCGACGATGCTGATGGTGCGCGGCCTGGCCTTCATCGTCTCGAAGGGCCAGGCGGTGGGCATCAACAACGACGCCTTCATCGACTTCGGCGACACCCGCATCTTCGGCATGCCGCTGCCGGTGCTGGTGGCGGCATGCTGCTTCCTGGTGTTCGGCATCCTGCTGAACCAGACCGTCTTCGGCCGCAACACGCTGGCCATCGGTGGCAATCCGGAAGCGGCGCGGCTGGCCGGCGTGCGCGTCGAGCGGCTGCGCGTGTGGATCTTCCTGCTGCAAGGCCTGGTGACCGCGATGGCGGGTTTGATCCTGGCCTCGCGCATCACCAGCGGCCAGCCGAACGCCGCGCAGGGGTTCGAGCTCGATGTGATTTCGGCGTGCGTGCTGGGTGGCGTTTCGCTCCAGGGCGGCAAGGCGCGCATGTTCGGCGTGCTGATCGGGGTGCTGATCATGGGCACGGTCGAAAACGTCATGAACCTGTTGGACGTCGACGCGTTTTATCAGTATCTGATGCGCGGCGTGATCCTGCTGGTGGCGGTGCTGCTGGACCAGTTGAAGACGCGCGGCGAGCGGCGTTAATTTAAGGCCATGCGCCGGGACGCCTGAAAACCGTTCAACCACGTAGGGCGAATTAGGCGGAACGCCGTAATCCGCCATCTTTGGGCCGCCGACGGCGCATACATGGCCGATTACGCTACGCTAATCCGCCCTACGTGTTTTAGACTGAATCGAAGGCCACATGACAGACCGCCTATTAAACAAAGTCGCCATCGTCACCGGCTCGACGCAAGGCATCGGCGCGGCCATCGCCCGTCGCTTCGTGGCGGAGGGCGCGCTGGTCGCCCTCAACAGCCACCGCGACGACGACGACGCGCGCGCCATCGCCGCGGAACTCGGACCGGAGCGCGCCATCTTCATCGAAGCGGACGTCTCCGACCGCGCCGCGATGGAGGCCCTGGCCGCGCGCACGGTCGAGCGCTTCGGCAAAATCGACATCCTGGTCAACAACGCCGGCATGAACGTGTTCGACGATCCGCTGGCCCTGAGCGACGAGGACTGGAAACGCTGCTTCGCCGTCGACCTGGAGGGCGCGTGGAACGCCGCGCGCGCCGTGCTGCCGGCCATGCTGGCGCAGGGCGGCGGCAGCATCGTCAACATCGCCTCGGTCCACGGCCACAAGATCATCCCCGGCTGCTTCCCCTACCCGGTCGCCAAGCACGCGCTGATCGGCCTGACGCGCGCGCTGGGGCTGGAATACGCGGCGCGCGGCATCCGCGTCAACTCGATCTCGCCGGGGCTGATCGTCACCGACATGGTCGAACGCCACTTCGCCGGCTTCCCGGACCCGGAGGCCGAACGCGCGCGCCAGGCCGCCCTGCTGCCGTGCAAACGCCTGGGCACGCCGAAGGAAGTCGCCGCCACCGCGCTGTTCCTGGCCAGCGACGAAGCGCCGTTCATCAACGCCACCGACATCCTGATCGACGGCGGCCGCTCGCAGCTGTATCACGAATAAATGACCGGTGCCCGCGGGCCGTGAATACGCCATCATGGGACTGGCGGTACGATGTCACCTCGTTGGCGGCAAACTGTCGTAGCGTTTTGGGCATAATCCCCGCATCCTCCAGTTTCATTCCTGACAACTGGAGCCCCGCAATGGACGACGATATGAAATTAAGCGCGAAAACCATCAAACGCCTGCGCACCGAACGCGCGTGGTCGCAAGAGCAACTGGCGGAGATCGCCGACGTCAGCCTGCGCACGATCCAACGGGTCGAGGCCGACGGCAGCGCCTCGCGAGAAACCAGGATGGCCCTCGCCGCCGCCTTTGACATCGATGTCCGCGATCTGGCGGCACCGGAGGCCGCCCCGCCCGAATCGCCATTGCCGGCCCCCGCGCCGATTAACGCGACGCCAAAGCGGTATCGCGTGGCCGGCGTGATCGCCCTGCTGGCGGCGATAATGTCGGCGGGCGCGATGTTTTTTTCGTCGCAACAGATGCCTTCGGCCCTCACCACCCTGGCGCCCATGACCGCCATCGCCGGCGCCTTGTATGCCGGTTTCGGCTGGTATTTCTCGGGACGAACGCAGCTTTCCACTCCGGCACGGCGGACGGTGCAATTCGGCTTCATCACCTGCGCGCTGGTGCTGTTATTTTCCTGCTTCAGCGCCTCGCCAAGGGCTACGGCCACCGCCTACCTGCAAATGATGCTGTTCGCGTGCGCCATCCGCCACGCCTTCGACTGGTATTTTTCACGCAGCCGTTAGGGCTCACCGCTGGTTCGCCCGCACCACGCGGGCGTGCCGCTGATGCCCGACCGCGAAGCGCCGCAGCGTCAGGATGGCGACGACGGAACCCAGGATCGGGACGCCAAAGGCAAGCAGCTTCATGCCCTGGATCACGGACTCGGGTTGCGCCACGCCGGGCACATAGCCCAGTTGCTCCAGCGTCCAGCCCACCATGGCCAGGGACGCCGCGCCGCCCGCCTTGAGAATGACAAGGATGGTGGCGAAGGTAGCCGTCTCGCGGCGCTCGCCATGGCGGAACTCGGCAAAATCGGTGATGTCCGCCAGTATCCCCCACGGCAGCATGAACACGCCGCCGAAGCCGATACCGATCAACAGCGCCGACGCCGTCAGCAACCATGGCGTGGCGCCGGCCATGGCAAAACACACAACGCCACAGATGGCGACGCCGTGGCTGATGGCAAGCAGCGAGGTCTTGTCGCGGGATCGGACGAGGAAAATCCATAGCGCGGCGCCGGCCAGTTGCCCCAAGGTGATGGTCAGCAGGACCGGGCCGGCAAGGCCGGGCTGCTTCAACACATACGTCGCGATATGCAGCATCATTTTGCCGAACACCGGAATCGCGAATCCGGTCATCAAGGCGATGACGGCGATGGCCCCGAACAACCTGTCCAGCTTGGGCAGGAAGACTATCCTCGCCGATGGCCGCGTCCGCCGTTCGCCAACCAAGCCCTCTTCCCTCGCCGACCAGGCCGCGAAAAACATGACGGCACAGAACACCAACGCGCCCGCCATGCCCAGCAGGGACAGTTGGCCGGCGGTGGCGCGCTGGCCGGCGGCGCCCATGAACGGCACCAGCACGGTGGCGATGACCACGCTCGCCGCCGAGCTGAACACGGTGCGATAACCCGAAGCGCGGCCGCGCGCGCGGCTGTCGGTCGCCACCCGCGCGAGCAGGCTGTTGTGCGGGACGTCGATGATCGAGTACGTCGCGCGAAAGAAAATGATGGCCAGCGCGATCACTGTGATGTCCGCCGGCGCCAGCGCGGGCAGGCTGTAAATGAGGGCGAACGCGGCGCCGCATGGCGGCGCGCCCAGGGCGATCAATCGCCGGTACGCGATGCCCCGGTTCTGCGCCCAGGCAGCCAACAAGCCGACGCCCAGGTCAAGCACCAGATCCGCGGCGAAGACCATCAGCATCAACAGGCCGACGCGTTGCGGGGCGATGCCCAGCAGGTCCGTCAGCAGAAACAGCAAGGTCACGTCCACGCTGCCAAGCAACAGGTTCTTGCCGAAATTGCCGCTCGAATACCCTATCAGATACCGGTCCGTCGCCAGCTTCGCGCGAAAACGTCCCATGAGCAGCCCCTACCAGAAGGAAACAGCGGTCGACGCGTGGATCGGCAGCAGCGCGGCCCCCAGCGCGATCGAGCTGCCGCCGAGGCGCGACACGCGGATCCCGGTGGCCTGCCGGTGCCCGGGCCAGCGCAACTGGCCATGGTTCAGTCTGGCGGCGAGGCGCGCCATGACGGATGCCGGCAGCGGACTGGAAAAAACGATCTCGCCCGGATCGAACCATGCGATCGCGCTGTTGACCACCGATTCCAGCTGCCCGGCCGCCCGGTCCAGCCAGCGTTCGATCAGCGCCTCGTGACCGGCGCAGGCCTCGTCGAAATGCGCGATCGACTGTACCGCGCATCCCGCTTCGCGCAGCACCGACAGCAGGTCCATGGTGGTGGGGCGCGGCTGATCCATCGGATACAACCCGCCAATCTCGGCCGCGCCGCCAAACTCGCCTTTGAGCAGGCGTCCATCCTCGATGACACCGGCCCCGATCCCATACCCCAGCAGGAATACCACCACCGTCGACGAGCGGCGTATCGTATCGTTCAAATAGTATTCGGCCAGGGCGGACACGTTGGCGTCATTTTCCAGCATGGTCGGCAAGCCAAGGGCGTCATCCAGGATCCGCCGTAGCGGCACGCCGCGCCAACCCGGCAGGTCGTTGACCACGTTCCATTCGTCGCCGTTGCGCCCCCGGGGCGGGCCGGGCAGGCCGACGCCGACGCCCAGAAAGCGCCCACCCAACAGCCGGTGCTTGACCGACAGATCGGTGATGCGTTGCTCCAGCAGTTGCGCGAAGGCGAGCGGGTCCGGCGCGCCGACCTCCTCGCTGGTGAGCGAGATGACGCCGCCCGCATAGTCGACCAGGGCGATTTCCAGCACCCCCTTGTGCACCGTCGCGCCCACCGCGAAGCCGCCGGCGGCCGAAATCGCCAACGGCACGGTCGGGCGGCCACGGCCGCTCGTGTCGGACGAGGCCTGCTCTTCGATCAGGCCCATGCTGATCAAATTGCGCGACAGCTTGGTCAATGCCGAATTACTGACCTGCAACGCCATCGACAGCTCGGTGCGTGGCAACGGCCCCTTGGTCCTGAGCTGCCATAACAAACGTTTTTCTTCTGAAGACAGTTTTAGCCGCGCAATTTTCATACACTTATTTATATAAAGATAATTCCTGTAACACGCTTGTCATATTCTATTTATTTTACAAGTAATAAATATTTATACCACAATACCGTGGCTATACTCCGGCTCGATCAC